>NZ_JBHIND010000024.1:0-142228 GCF_042194695.1 Bartonella sp. CM86QHHN | reverse complement strand
GAGGTCTTCCCATGATCAACGTGACCAATCGTACCAATATTAACATGCGGTTTTGTTCGTTCAAACTTGCTCTTCGCCATTTGAGCTCTCCATTTTCCGTCCAAGCCAAGGACTAAGTTAAAAATTAATTACCAACCTGAAATTACGCGTATTTCTTTTGAATCTCCAAAGCAACAGCTGAAGGCACAGGCTCGTAATGATCAAACTGCATTGTATACTGCGCACGCCCCTGACTCATAGAGCGAAGAGTATTCACATAACCAAACATATTTGCCAAAGGAACCATTGCATTCACAACCGTTGCAATGCCGCGCGCTTCAGTTCCTGAAATCTGTCCCCGACGAGAATTGAGATCACCAATAACATCACCAACATAATCATCTGGTGTAACAACTTCCACCTTCATGATCGGTTCAAGAAGCTGTGCACCAGCCTTCTTTGCCCCATCACGAAAAGCCGCACGAGCAGCAATCTCAAAAGCCAAAACCGAAGAATCAACATCGTGATAGCCACCATCAATGAGAGTCGCTTTTACACCAAGCATAGGAAAGCCCGCAAGAGGACCTGACCCCATAACACTCTCAATCCCTTTTTGGACACCGGGAATATATTCTTTAGGAACAGCACCACCAACAATCTTTGACTCAAAAATAAAGTCATCACCATCATGAGGCTCAAAAACAATTTTCACACGAGCAAATTGACCTGCACCACCCGATTGTTTCTTATGCGTATAATCAATTTCCGCCATTTTAGTAATTGACTCACGATAAGCAACTTGAGGCTGCCCAACATTTGCTTCAACCTTAAACTCACGCCGCATACGGTCAACAATAATATCAAGATGAAGCTCACCCATTCCAGCTATAATAGTCTGACCAGATTCCTCATCCGATTTAACACGGAATGAAGGATCTTCGGCCGCTAGACGGTTAAGAGCAATACCCATTTTTTCTTGATCTGCTTTTGTTTTCGGCTCAATTGCAATCTCAATAACAGGCTCTGGAAATTCCATCCTCTCCAAAATAACAGGCTTCAAGGGATCACAAAGAGTATCCCCTGTTGTCGTCTCCTTAAGTCCTGCAAGAGCAACAATATCACCAGCAAATGCTTCTTCAATATCCTCACGAGAATTTGAATGCATTTGAAGCATACGCCCCAAACGCTCTTTTTTCTTTTTCACAGTATTCTCAAGAGAAATACCTTTCTGAACTTTACCTGAGTAAATACGACAGAACGTCAATGAACCAACAAAAGGATCATTCATAATTTTAAAAGCAAGCATAGATAACGGAGCATCATCAGAAGATTCGCGTGTCGTCTCAGCCTCAGTCTTTACATCAATACCCTTAATCGCCGGAATATCAACTGGAGAAGGAAGATAGGAAACAACAGCATCCAAAAGTGGCTGCACCCCCTTGTTTTTAAAAGCCGTACCACAAAGAACCGGATGAAACTGAACTTCTACTGTCCCCCTACGAATGAGAGAAACAAGCTGCTCGTTGGTTGGCATAACACCTTCCAAATAAGCCTCTGTCGCAGCTTCATCAACCTCCACAGCCATCTCAATCAATTTCTCGCGATATTCTTCAGCTTTCTCCTTTAAATCAGAGGGAATTTCACTTATCACTGCCGAGGCACCAATAGAACCATCCCACTTTAAAGCCTTCATTTCTACAAGATCAACAACACCTTCAAAGTCATTTTCAGCACCAATCGGCAACTGCAAAACAAGCGCTTTAGCACCTAACCGAGAACCAACCATCTCCACACTACGATAAAAGTCAGCTCCTATTTTGTCCATTTTATTAACAAAAACCATACGAGGCACGCGATACTTCTCAGCTTGCCGCCAAACAGTTTCCGTCTGAGGCTCCACACCAGCATTTGCATCCAACAAGGCTATTGCACCATCAAGAACACGCAAAGAGCGCTCAACTTCAATCGTAAAATCAACGTGCCCTGGCGTATCAATAATATTAAAGCGACGCTTCCGACCGTCTTGCCCTTCCCAAAATGTTGTTGTCGCAGCAGACGTAATCGTAATACCACGCTCCTGCTCCTGCTCCATCCAATCCATTGTAGAAGCACCATCATGGGTCTCGCCAATTTTATGATTCTTACCGGTATAGAACAGAATACGTTCAGTCATCGTAGTCTTACCAGCATCAATATGCGCCATAATACCAAAATTACGATAATCTTCAATTTTATATTCGCGAGCCATTATATTTGCCTTAGTTTAAAACTTCTACCAGCGATAGTGAGAAAAAGCACGATTAGCTTCAGCCATACGATGAACATCTTCACGCTTTTTCACGGCAGAACCACGATTATTAGCCGCATCCATCAATTCACCAGATAAACGCTCAACCATCGTCGTTTCATTTCGACCACGTGCCGCCGCAATCAACCAACGAATAGCAAGAGCCTGACGACGATCAGGACGAACATCAATCGGAACTTGATAAGTAGCGCCACCAACACGGCGTGAACGAACCTCAATGTGAGGAGCAACATTCTCTAAAGCTCGATGAAATAGAGCCACAGGATCTGTTTTTACTCTTTTTTCCACAGAATCGAGCGCACCATAAACAATACGCTCTGCAACTGATTTTTTACCATCAAACATAATGGCATTCATAAATTTCATAATAACCAAATCACCAAATTTTGGATCTGGATTAATCTCACGCTTTTCTGCTCTATGACGACGGGACATTGGCTTTGTCTCTCAATATTATTTTGGACGCTTCGCGCCATACTTTGAACGACGCTGTTTACGATTCTTGACACCCTGCGTATCAAGCAAACCACGAATAATGTGATAACGAACTCCTGGCAAATCTTTCACACGACCACCACGAATCATTACAACAGAGTGCTCTTGAAGATTATGTCCCTCTCCAGGAATATAACCAATCACCTCAAATCCATTCGTCAAGCGAATTTTAGCAACTTTACGAAGAGCAGAATTAGGTTTCTTCGGTGTTGTTGTATAAACACGCGTACAAACACCACGCTTCTGCGGATTCGATTGCAGAGCAGGAACCTTATTACGTTTAACTGGCGCCACACGCGGCTTGCGAATCAACTGGTTTACGGTAGGCATGCAACCTTCCTCTTTTCGATCTACATTCGTCTCACCCAATCGGGCTTTTCTATTTTCATTTCTATCCACCCCAACAAAATCGGAGCAGATATCTAAGTCTACACACAAAATCGGGCATACCTGTACAAAACAGTTTACCCGACCATAAGCAGAGAAGGCAATAGCCTTTTGCACTAGCATTTGCTTTTAATCTTCTTAACACCTGTGAATAATTTTCCGGCTCATATCCAAAACACCTGATTACATCCACATCGGTTATGTTCATTTCTAATAGCGAGAACACGTACATTCGTCAAGAACTAAACAGCAGAAAGTTTTTAAAAATGAAAATAAATTAAATTTTAAAGCTTTAAATTTGCTTTTACCGCTACTCTTGATAAATTAATTTACCATAGTAATATCCCCTATAAACAAAAAAACAGCGATGTGACTGTAGTAAAACATAGCAGTAAATTGAATTGCATATTTGATATCTAATGATGAGCACCATGAAAATAGCAACGTGGAATATTGCTGGAATAAAAGCGCGACATGAAACATTATGTCAATGGCTGCAGCAAAGCCAACCGGACATAGTCTGTTTACAGGAAATTAAAAGTATTGATGAAAATTTTCCACGCGATACAATTGAAAATTTAGGTTACCATATAGAAACACACGGACAAAAAAGTTTTAATGGCGTTGCGATTCTCTCTAAAAAAACACCAGATGAAGTGATCCGTCGATTACCAGGCAATGATAATGATAAACAAACACGTTACATTGAAGCTGTTTATTCAACAAACAAAGGTGTTGTTCGTGTTGCATCTCTCTATTTGCCAAATGGGAATCCTATTGAGAGTGAAAAATATTCCTATAAGATAGAATGGATGGAAAGATTATATACACATGCAAAATCATTGCTTGCGTATGAAGAACCTCTTATTCTAGCAGGTGATTATAATGTCATCCCCACTCCATTAGATGCAAAAAAACCTCAAGAATGGTATCAAGATGCCTTATTTCTTCAAGAAACAAGAAAAGCATTCCAACGTATTCTTCATTTAGGTTTTTATGATGCTATCCGGAATGTCACCGATACTCCCTCCTTCAGTTTTTGGGATTTTCAGGCAGGTGCTTGGCCTAAGAATAATGGGATTCGCATTGATCATTTATTATTATCACCAGAAGCTGTTGATCAACTAATTTGCGCTCATAGCCAAACAGAAGTAAGGGGATATCAAAAACCATCCGACCACGTTCCTGTTTGGATTCACCTTAATATCAATTAAGAAAGTAAAATCCTCATTTCATGAGACAACAAAAAAATTCCACTCAAAATAATAACTATGCTACAGCATATAAACAGTATATCTTAAGCAAATAAAATAAAAATAAATGAATGGAGGACATAAATGAAGAAATCATTATTAATGCTTATTGCAGCAACGGCCATTGGATTCTCAAGTTTCGCGCATGCTGAACATGATACTCTTGAAAAAATAAAACGAACAGGGGAAATTACTTTAGGTGTCCGTGAATCATCTGGTTTAGCCTACGCCCTTGGTAATAATAAATATGTAGGTTTTCATACAGAAATGGCAGAACGGATCATTGATGATATCTCAAAAAAAATTGGTAAACCAATTAAAATTCATTATCTTCCCATCACTTCTCAAAATAGAATTCCTCTCTTAAAAAATAAAACCTATGATTTTGAGTGCGGCTCAACAACACATGATATTGCCCGCAGTAAAGAAGCAGCATTTGCTTATACGACATACATTGAAGAGGTTCGGATTGCTGTAAAGAAAAACTCTAACATTAAATCTCTTGAGGATTTAAATGGAAAAACAGTTGCAACGACCACCGGTACAACATCTGTTCAACTTATTCGTAAAAATAAACGTGCAAAAAACATTCAGTTTAAAGTTTTAAAGGGGAAAGATCACGGAGATAGTTTTTTATTATTAGAATCTGGTAAGGCAGATGCTTTTGTCATGGACGCTTCAATTCTTGCTGGACATATTGCTAAATCAAAGAATCCATCTGATTATGTCATTCTTGATACTGTACTTTCAGTCGAACCTATTGCCTGTATGCTCAGATTAAATGACAAAAAATTTGAACAAACAATCAACGATAGTATCGTACGTCAGATTAAAGATGAATCACTGGAAAAGCTTTATAATAAGTGGTTTATGAAACCGATCCCACCTGCTAACACTGTTATGAACCTTCCCTTGTCAAAACAAACAAGATATGCTTGGGATCACCCAAATAATAAGCCTCGAGAAAGCTACGCAGAAAAAGAGTTATAGAATTTAATAAAGAAGAACCACACTCTTTTGAAATTGAGTGTGGTTTATATTTTAATTCACTTTTTAATAAATCTGGACTATGTAGATGCGCGTGGTTTATTGTCCTATTTGTGAATGACTAATTTGAGGGAATATCAATTAATGGACTTTTCTTTCCTTTGTAGAGATGACCTTACTCAAACATTGGTAACAGGATGCTTGGGAACTCTCGGCGTAAGTCATACCTATTTAGATACACTTCTCGATGGCTTAAAAAATACAATTATATTGTCTATCACTTCACTTATATTAGCTGTATTGTGTGGTGTTATTATAGGAACAATGCGCACTTTACCCAAAACATCCATAATCAATTATATATTTCGCACTATCGGTACTATTTGGGTAGAGATTATGCGTAATATTCCCCTCCTTGTACAAGTGTTTTTGTGGTATTTTGTTGTTCCGAAGATTTATCCACCAGCGATGAAATTTTCCCCCATTCTCTTAATAACATGCGCATTGGGATTCTTTACATCTGCACGCATTGCTGAACAGGTTCGTTCAGGCATTGAAGCGATTCCTTCTGGACAACGCTATGCTGCTATGGCAATGGGATTTACAACTTATCAAAGTTATCGCTATATTATACTACCACGTGCTATACGTGCAATTATGCCACCTCTTACTTCAGAAGCAATGGGGATTGTGAAAAATTCATCTATAGCATTCGCCGTTTCAATAAATGAGCTCATGCAATTTCAATACCAAACAATTGAAGAAGTAAGCCATGTTTACGAAAATTATTTGCTTGTTACGATCCTTTATATTCTAATAGCCTTATTCGTATTCATTGTGATGACAGTCATTGAACAAATACTCAAAATTCCTAATTTTCAAACAAAGGGAAATTGAATATGGTGAATTTCATAAGCTCTCAGTTTGGACTTTATTTTCCTTTCAATTTTTCCGACTTTGATTTTTCCTTTTTTACCTTTGATGTATTTCGTTCTTACATTTTATCAGGTTTACTCTTTAGCGTTTTTCTAACTCTTTTTGCAACGGTATTGGGGTTTGTTTTCGGCACACTTTTAGCAATGATGCGCCTTTCTTCCATAAAACTTCTTTCTTGGTTTGCAATCAGTTACATAACAGCTATGCGTTCAATACCACTTGTGATGGTTATCTTATGGTTTTTCGTGCTTCTGCCTTTTTTAACTGGTATATCCATTGGTGCAAATAAATCAGCACTCATTACCTTTACCGCATTTGAAACGGCTTATTTTGCTGAGATTATGCGTGCTGGAATCAATTCAGTTCCGCAAGGACAAAAATATGCAGGACAAGCTCTTGGAATGACATATTGGCAAAGTATGTACATTGTCATTCTTCCTCAAGCCTTTAGAGATATGCTTCCAGTATTTTTAACACAAGTTATTATCCTTTTTCAGGATACAACCCTTGTTTATGCCATCAGTGGTCATAGCCTTTTGAATGGTTTTGATATTGCTGCTAATAATTTTGGTGTAAAGCAAGAAGCTTATATCTTAGCAGCTATTTTCTATTTTGTTATCTGTTTTACACTGTCACAAATAGTTTTGTATTTACAAAAAAAAGTATCCATTATTCGCTAACAGGAAAAAAAATGTCTACTCATATGATCGAAATAAAAAATGTTTCTAATTGGTATGGCGAAATTAAAGTCCTTAAAAACTGTACAACCAACATTAATAAAGGAGAAGTCGTTGTCGTTTGTGGTCCATCAGGCTCAGGAAAGTCAACACTCATTAAAACTATTAACGCTCTCGTCCCTTTTCAAAAAGGTGAAATTTGGATTAATGGAATACCAGTTCATTCAAAAAAAACGAATCTGCCTAAATTGCGAAGTCAGGTAGGAATGGTGTTTCAACACTTCGAGCTTTTCCCCCATTTATCTGTCACAGAAAATTTGACAATTGCACAAATCAAAGTCCTAAAACGAAGCAAAAAAGAAGCACTTGAACGTGGATTGTTATATCTTGAACGCGTTGGACTCATTGAACACAAAGATAAATATCCTGGTCAACTTTCTGGAGGGCAACAACAACGTGTTGCTATTGCACGTGCCTTAACTATGGATCCACTTGTCATGCTTTTTGATGAACCAACATCTGCTCTAGATCCTGAAATGGTAGGTGAAGTACTCGATGTCATGATTAGCTTAGCAGAAGAAGGTATGACGATGATTTGTGTAACCCATGAAATGGGATTTGCACAAAAAGTATCGGAGCGTGTTATTTTCATAGATCAAGGAACAATTCTTGAAGACTGCTCATCTAAAGAGTTCTTTTCTGATCCGCAAGCAAGAAAACCGAGAACGCAAGAATTTTTGTCTAAAATCCTAAGTCATTAGCCGTTAGATTATCAAAAAAAGCTATCTTTACTATGAACTTGTATACAAGAAAACAGAGTTTAATATAAGATGAGAGAATGTAAAAATATTACAATCAGATGTTTAAAAACTGTTATTCTTTAAAATCTCAACAACCAGTGAAATTGCTGTACGTCTCTCAGATTCATTACAAAGAGCAAAAGCCTCTTCTTGCAAAGGGTGAATCCAATTTTCGTCTTTTACGTTAGCTTTTTATAGGCAGCAGTTAACATTGCTGCCCCACGGACAATTTTTCCTTCTTTAAGCAGTATATTTCCAAGCATTGCTTGGGCAGAAGGATTTTCTTTTTTTGCTGAAAGTTGAAACCATCGTGCTGCTTGTATAAGATTTTTCTCCCTTCCCTCTCCCTTTAAAAATATTTTTCCTAAATGATACTGAGCTTTAGGATTTCCATAGTTTACCGCAGCCTGCATATAAAGATGAGAAGCATAAGAAGGATCAGGTTTCACAGGTGATTGAGGAATACCTTTTTTTATGTATCCGGCAAGTTTAATCAATGCATCAGAAACATAACTTTCATCCTCTGAACCAAGATCAGCACCTTTTTCAACAATATATGCAAAAAAATTATATGCCTTATAATCATTTTTAGGGACACCATCACCGTTTGCATAGATAGAGCCAAGTTTCCAATTCGCACCAATATAGCCTCTCTTAGCAGCACAACGTAATGCTGCAATAGCCTGAGTTATATGCCCATTTTTATAAACAGACATGCCACGTTTTAAAAAATAAAACGAACCATCATTCGCTTCTTGCAAGCTATTGACATCTATTACATAAACAGTCGAAAAGAATCCCTCTAAAATCACAACAATCGTGACTTTTTTCCATATCTGAAACCTATTAACCATTCCCCCTACCTCAATTTTAATGATTATATCTGTTACAAATTTCTTTGTAGATATTTAAACTCTTTTTCTTAGTAAGAAGCATACGCAATTTTAAAGTAAAAATTTTAAAAGAAAAAACAAATAGATAAAAACCATCCAATAGGATTTATCGATCTTAAAATTTTATACGTATGAGCAAAAATCGTTCAATAGAATAACGTGCATTAAACAGCAACTTGAGAACGAAGAGAATACATGATGAATGGTAAACGTTTGAGTATAAAAAACAATACGAAAGATGGATAAATATAATGATGATAGTTAACTTATAACTTCACGACTGCCTTACCACCTTAAAGATGAAGTTTTTTGCCTCCGTCAATCTATAAACAATACAGCTTTTTGTTTAACGGATTGCACCTAACATCATTTCACATGGGGTTACTTCATACTTTACACACAAGTTCTACCTCAGAATACTCACCACTACATACAAAAATACCACATGTGTAATTTTACATGCCTTATATTGCTACTCTAAATGATGATATTTTACAGAAATAAAACAAGATATTGATTTATAATGATACTTTACCATTTTGCATGTTGAATGAGGACCTCGAATATCGTAAGATTCTCTCATTCCAAACCTGTTCCATGTTAAATCAATCAAAACCATCCGCTTGCACATTACAAGTAGAGAGAGCTATGTGGATAAAAACTCTGTGTAAGAAAGAACTAAAAATGCCTCTTACGAACGGTTTGAGCTAAGGGTTGTCCGGATATTGGACAGAATGGTGCCCCCAGCGCTTGTTACTTCACAAGCATAAAGAAGGGAAGCTCAATAGATTTACCGTTATACCATTCATGATCTACGTCGTGGAATAGGCTTGGATGCCTTAAAAGATGTCTCTTTAATGATAAACATAAAACAATGGATTTCAGTAGAGATTTTATGATCGTTCATGAAAAACTAACAAAAGAAAAAGTTTCCTTTTAAAGAAGATCTATACTAACCCTACTGGTATGCAATTATCTATCAAAAAAATAAAAAGTTGAAATCAATCTAACCGCTCTAAAGCAACAAATATTTTTTTCTGCGCTGCACGCAGTTCTACAACCCTGTTCCGCTCACGCTCAACAATTTCTGCTTTTGCATTTGCTATAAATTTGGGATTGTTTAACTTAAGCGATATTTTTTCAATATCTTGCTCAATTTTACTGACATCCTTCCTCAAACGAACACGTTCAGCCTCCAAATCAATCAACTGTCCTAATGGTAAACAAAAAACAGCCTCTCCCAAAATCATTTGTGCTGATATTTCCGGAACTTTATCAGAGAAATCAATAACTTCAATACGCGCTAATTTTTTTAGAAGTGCATCATAACGCTTCACACGCTCTCGCGTTACTTCCCCTCCTTCAACAACAACAAGAGGTGCTTGTGTCGCCACTGGAATATTCATTTCAAAACGTACAGACCGAATCCCTGTGACGACATCAATAAGCCAATTAATATCATCAGCAGCTTCTTCATCTATCAATGTTTCCTCTGGCCATTTTGTCAATGCGAGCATATCCTCACGCTTGATGGCTTGCGTTTCTGTAAGATACCACAACTCTTCCGTCATATAAGGCATAAAAGGATGAAGAAGTTTATAAACTTCATCTAAAACCCAAGCAGTACAAGCTTGAGCCTCATTTTTAGCATCTTCATTTTCCCCCTGAAAAATAGGTTTGAGAAGCTCCAAATACCAATCACATAATGTATTCCAAATGAAACGGTAAAGAGTGGCAGCTGACTCATTAAATTTATAGTGTTCAATACCAGTCGTAACTGCTGAAATCGTTTTAGATAACTCTGTTAAAATCCAACGATTAAGCGCCAGTTTTGCTTGTTCTGGTTTAAAAGCTGGATCATGCTTCACACCATTCATCTGTGCAAATCGGGTAGCATTCCACAATTTCGTAGCAAAATTACGATAACCAGCAATACGGGAAACATCAAGTTTTACATCACGACCTTGTGCTGCCATAATAGCTAAAGTAAATCGAAGTGCATCAGCACTATATTGATCAATAAGCTCTAAGGGATCAATAATATTTCCCTTTGATTTTGACATCTTTGCACCCTTTTGATCCCGTACAAGAGCATGCACATAAACCGTTGGGAAAGGAACGTCACCCATAAAGTGAAGTCCCATCATCATCATACGAGCAACCCAGAAAAAAATAATATCAAATCCTGTCACAGATAAAGATGTTGGGTAAAAAGTAGATAATTCAGTCGTTTTATTTGGCCATCCTAATGTTGAAAAAGGCCAAAGAGCTGATGAAAACCAAGTATCTAAAACATCCGGATCACGGATTAATTCAACAACCTCACCATAATGAGCAAAAGCTGAATCTAAAGCCTCTTTTTCACTTTTTTCAACAAAAACCGTTCCATCAGGACCATACCAAGCAGGAATCTGATGTCCCCACCATAATTGGCGAGAAATGCACCAAGGTTGAATATTTTCCATCCAATTGAAGTACGTCTTTTTCCAGTTATCTGGAACGAACTGCGTTTTGCCTTGTTGAACAGCCTCTATCGCTGGCTTTGCTAATTCAGCAGCATGAACATACCATTGATCTGTCAAAAAAGGCTCAATAGGGACACCACTGCGATCTCCATGAGGAACCATATGGGTATGATCATCAACAGAAGCTAAATATCCCTGTTCTTCCATCAAAGAAACAATCTTCTGGCGAGCAACAAAACGATCAGATTTATCGAGATTTTCTACTAACATTTTTAATTCATCTGATAAAATCAAACCATCGAAAAATGCTTCATTTTCACGAAGAAAAATCTCGGCTTGCTGGGTAAAAATATTGATCAAGCGTAAATGATTACGCTGTCCTACTTCAAAGTCATTAAAGTCATGAGCTGGTGTGATTTTTACAGCACCACTTCCAGCCTCAGGATCAGCATGGCTATCACCAACAATTAATAACTTACGACCAACAAGCGGCAAAAGAGCATTTTTACCGATAAGATGTTTATAACGCTCATCTTCAGGATTAACAGCAATTCCTGTATCACCAAGCATTGTTTCTGGTCGTGTTGTCGCCACTGTTATATAAGTTGTCGCATCATTTGGATCAAAAATTTTACCTTCAAGTGGATATCTAAAGTGCCACAAATGTCCTTGAACTTCTTTTTGCTCAACTTCAAGATCTGAAATAGCTGTCAACAATTTAGGATCCCAATTGACGAGGCGCTTATCCCTATATATCAACCCTTGCTTATAAAGCGTGACAAAGACTTCACGAACCGCCTGCGACAACCCCTCATCCATTGTAAACCGCTCACGCGACCAATCACATGAAACCCCAAGGCGACGCAACTGGTTTGCAATAACGCCTCCAGTTTCATAACGCCATTCCCAAATACGCTCAATAAACTTTTCTCTCCCCATTTCTTGACGCGTTGGCTCTTGGCGTTCTGCAAGTTGACGCTCCACTACCATTTGCGTAGCAATTCCAGCATGATCCATACCAGGCTGCCACAACACATTTCTGCCACGCATCCGCTGAAATCTAACTATTATATCTTGAATTGTCGTATTGAGCGCATGCCCCATATGAAGTGAGCCCGTAACATTAGGAGGAGGAAGCATAACGCAAAAAGGTTCTGCACCGCTTTTAGAACCAGCTCCCGCTTTAAAAGCCCCACGAGTCTCCCATCTCTTTGCAACCCGTTGCTCTATAGAGGCAGCATCATAGTTTTTTTCTAACATTCTATCCATCCATAACGCCGCTGAAAAACACAATATATGATCAAAACCTGATCAGAATCTCGTGAATCTCAGCCATTCACTAGAGAGCTCGCAAAATCGCAAACAAAATCCCCATAAAATGAAAAACATAAAAATAATTAAGACGATTTTTTAATCGCCTTCACAATCTCTTCACGCAAAATATCTTCCAGCAAAATAGGCAATTTAGACTGTAACCATTCTGCTATAGCCGGACGCAACACATCCTTTGCAATCTTTTCTGCAGAAGAAATACAATATGCAGACAATTCCACATGACCATCCCTTCCTGCGTCTGACTGTGATTTCCTTATCTCATCTTCATATTCTTTTGCTTTATAAACAGAATTCCGTTCTTCAGAAGAAAGCTTCATCTTTTGCATATCCATACCAACTGTATTATTTTCTGCCTCTATATCCTCTTTTTCTTGCGTTATCTTCCCCCCTTGATTTTCAGAAGAAAGACCAATACGATCAGCTAAAGCTTTCATAGCATCATCAACCGATAAGGTTGTATCATAAATACCCTCGGATGCAACTTCTGAAGCATTCACTGCAACATCTTCATTTAAAAAGTGATCAGATTGAACCGCATTTTCTTCGATTATTTCACGAATAGATGTTAAAATTTCATCCATACTTGGCTCACGTAACACGCTTGAACTCTGTACCATACTTTACAACCTCTCAAAGACGCAACAACAAATAGAATCATATTTTCAGTGTATGCAAAAGAATTATAAGATCAACATGCCTCCTACGATATTTTCAAATATGCTTGTCATAAAGAGGGCGCTACACACAGTTTTCTACACTTAGTAAAAATAATATCTCGCCGCAATATCTTTCAACATATTCAACTGTTGATTTACTAATCTTTTAAAAACTAAAATAATTTAATAAGATTCAAAGAGATACTTTTATGTATTATCGGATATATTTAATTGTTTTTAAACCTAAATAACTTGCAGTCAATTTACCAATAGAAGATTGAACACTATAGCTCGCCACAACAGCATTACGCTCTGCCATTGCAAGCGCAATCTGAGCATTAATCAATAGAGTACGAGAATTTAAAACATCCAGCGTCGTTGCTTGCCCTACGCGATTTTCTTGAACACGACCTTTCAGAGCAATTTCAGCAGCACGAACACTTTCACGGTAAGCAACAACAGATGAGCGTGCGCCCTCCAACTGAAACCAAGCAGAAGTAAGTGCTTGTCGCGTATTACTATGCGCCAAATCGAGTTGAAGCTGCGCCTGTCCAAGCTGTTCCCTTGATTGGCGAATTTGCGCAGACGTACGCCCTCCTTCAAAGATTGGGACACTTACTGACAACCCTATCGATTTAGAAACGCCATCTTCTCCAACCCCGCTGTAGATTCGATTATAAGATGCAGTTGCAGAAAAATCAACTTTAGGGAGCAATGCCCCTTCTTTCGCCTTTACATTATAAACACTCGCATCGACTAAATATTTAGCATAAAGGATTGCTGGATGCATCACAACGCTCATTTGGTAAGCCATATCAAGGTTGACGGGAAAATCTTTGGCTACAGGTGGGCGTTTTAACTTTTCAGGATCAGAACCAATAACTTGTCGATACACTGCCTCTGCTGCTTTTACATCAGAACGAGCAAGACTCAGCTCTGAAACCGCCACGGAACGTGCAGCTTGAGCTTGAGCAAGATCAACATGCCCTCCTTCACCCACATCAAATTTTGCTTTATTTGAACGAACTTGTTCCTCAAGAGCTGCCAAATTTTCTCTCCGAAGATCGGCAACACGACGTGCGTGATAGACATTAGCATAAGCGGTCACCGCCTCCAAAAACGTATTTTGTTCAACATTACGAAGATATTCACGCTGAGCCTGCAACTTAACTTGAGCTGAAGAAAAGATATTTTGCGTGATAAAACCATCAAATAATCTTTGATTTAATCTCACTCCTATAGATCCAGAAGTGACATAAGGACCTGTAAAAGACTTATTGCGCCCATAGTTCCCAACCCCCTCAACCTGTGGCAATAGCCCCGATCGCGCAATGACAACATCATCACTGGATATACGCACAGCTGCACGTTCACTATTCAACTTAGCATTATATTTATAAGCCTTAGAAAAGGCATCCATCAATGTTTCAGCACAAACAGCCTCTGATAGAAAAACACTCAACACCAGCAATAAACACGCCTGAAACTTCTTGTTTACTCTAAACATAATACACACAATAACAAACCCCAAATAAATTACAAAATTATCTTTTATTCACAAAACAAACAAGCACTAAAACACAAAACCAGGTGTTTTGAAAAAACAAGGAAGAGGCTTTACAGCGAGGTTAAAAGCACGACGAGCCGAGATGATCCCATCTTCTTTTATATAGATTTGTGCAACAGCAGCATTTCCATACCCTTCAACCACAACAAGACGTCCACAGTCTTTCATTTGATCAAAGATACCTTGAGGAATAAAATCAACAGATCCCTCAATGAAAATCACGTCATAAGGTCCCTCAACGGCATATCCTTTCTCTAATGGACCATGAACGACAACCACATTATCACATTGATTCCGTTCTAAAGCTTCAAGAGCACGTTCAAAGAGAGATTTATCACTTTCCAGCGCAATCACAGACCCTGCAAGTTTTGCAAGCAACGCTGCACAATAACCACTATTTGCACCAATATCTAAAACAACATCTGATGATTTTACAGCGGCAAGCTGTAGTAATTTCGCTAGAGACGCAGGTTTCATCAAATAGCGTGCAGGAACCCCATCTTGCTCTGGACATAGAACAATATCAGTATCAAGATAACTTAACACTTTCATATCTTCCGATACAAAATCTTCACGAGATACCGTTAAAAAGGCTTCAAGAACTGATAAATCCGTTACATCGACTGTACGAATTTGATTGTCAACCATTTTGCGACGAAGCTCAGCAAAATCTGCAACCATAACGAATATTTTCTCCTAACCTACAAAAAACAAACAAAACAGCGACAATAAGGGATAAAGATCTCTTAAACTATGGGCGTTACAAAAAAGGATACTACAGTCAACAATTAGATTTTAACTGTATAATCTCTCATACAAAAGTGTCTTCACAAGAATAGAGGGAAATAATCTATTTTCCTATACCTCATCTCCCTTAAAAGCCGTTTCGTTTAAAATCGGCTGGAGGCCTCGCCCGGAATCGAACCGGGATACAAGGATTTGCAGTCCTCTGCGTAACCATTCCGCCACGAGGCCTCGTCAACAAACATAAAAGTTTCAATAAGGGAAGGCAACGCATCCGTCAAGGTGTAGAAATATTCTCTCGCCTTTTTTCCTCTTATTACACAATTTATCATATTTTTTTAAAAAAAGTAATTTTATCCTTTGCAAATCAGTATTGCTTTGCTATAGCCTTTTCAACGAGATGATTGGGCACCATTCCCCGGTAGCTCAGCGGTAGAGCAACCGGCTGTTAACCGGTTGGTCGCTGGTTCGAATCCGGCCCGGGGAGCCACTTTTCTTTTATTCCACGTAGTTTATTGTTTTTTCTAAAGTTTTTAGACATGAGGGATTCGTTAATAAAAGTAATGGAATAGGATTTTTGCAATAAAGTAGAAACGCAATATCCTACGGGATGTGTTTTTTGCAATGAACGCAAAAAGCGATTGATTCATTTTAAATACTTTTTTCAAACTACCGCGCCTTTATAAGAGGACACTGCAATTATTTGCACATTATAAATTACGATTTCTTTCATCAGAGATGAATTATTAAGCTCCATCAGCAATGAATCGGTCTCATATATTTTTTCCCAAAGAAAGAATGATTTGTACTCAATAAAGGAATTAAACTTAAAAACCTGCTCATGAAGCAATCATTTTGAAAAATGAAAGAAACAACAATCAAGGTCATATATTATCTCCATACACCCCACATAACCTCCTCCCCATCCTAAAAGCAAAAAAACATAAAACAAGTCTGTAAACACTCCGACGTCTTATCTAACAGGTTATTTCTCCTGCTAACCACTTCAACGCTTTACAAACAACCTTGCCTTGTTCACCACACTGTCATAAAACATTTAATACATAAAATCTTATAGGCTTTATATCCCCCAAATACTTTATATCCCCCAAATAATAGTTTTACAGTAAAAACCAAGATAACGAGCTAAATTGTTAAGAATCCTGAGAAAGCCTTCAGAAATCATGACATTCTCGCTATTGTATTATGCAGTCACATGCTTTTTTAAAGAGATATCTCTTAAATCCGCCAAGACTCTTTCACAATGACACCCGTAAATGGTATAAAATGAAATCGATTGATCAGCCCCATCTTTATTTATAATAAAAGCCATACCATCGTACTATTTTCCAACTCTCAATCTCAGAATCCCCCATTGCCTTGGAAAGAGTTTATAAAAATTATTTTATTTATTTTTCAAATGATTATCTATATGACAACTTCACACATCACGTGCAAGCGAATACTTTTGATTGATCCGCATAAATAACTTAAAAATGAAAAAAATACGATATAATGAATTATTCAATATATAAAACAATGAGTTATTATTAGACATCAATTTTAAAATTAAAAGTTATCATTAAAGATAAAACACATCCTTTATAAAAATAGTTTTATATAAATAAAATCTACTTTTATTCCCATTTAAAAAAATAGGAATAAAGCAAATAAATAATTGCCTCTACAATAAAGATTTTTAATAAATCCAAAAAGTTAGAAGTTTTCATTTCTAAAAAATGAAAACCTCTAAAGGATCTTCTTACTTTGACAAGAGTATTTTATAGCTCTTTTCAATTGAGAATAAATCAACAAAAGTAAAAAATCTCCAGTACATGATCTTTTTTCAAGACTTTATCTAAGCAGCCCTCTTAACTGATTTTCGAAAACGAAGAGGCTTTGCACGCTTTACTACTGTTTTTGCTTTTTTATGCCTCTCATTTTGAGGTGAAGAATTCTTCCGCTGCAACTGTGCGGTATCATCTTTTCGACCTAAAAACTGTTTTTGACGTTTAGATTTTTTAAAACGGCGTTCCTTATCGTTTTCTTTTTCTTTACTTTCTCGTACAATTGGCTTTTCTGGAAACGCTGCAAATTGTTCTGGAACAGCCTCAGCCACCAATTTCATACGAATCAAGCGCTCTATAGCACGCAAGCGGGACCTTTCTACCTTCTCATCAAAAAGCGTAAGTGCTACACCAGATGCGCCATTACGTCCTGTACGACCAATACGATGTACATAACTTTCAGCTTCATCTGGTAAGTCGTAATTAATAACGTGGCTTATCCCTAGTATATCAATACCGCGTGCAGCAATATCTGTTGCCACTAGGATCTGCACAGATCTTTCACGAAAAGCTTTTAAAGCAGACTGGCGAGCACCTTGTGATTTATTTCCATGAATTGTTGCGACTAAATATCCTACCTTTTCTAAACTACGTGTGACAGCATCTGCCCCATGTTTAGTTCGAGTAAAAACAATAACCGAATCAAAAGCTGGATTTGTTAAAAGTTTACTTAAAACATTCTTTTTTTCATTCGTAGGAACACAATATAATTTTTGGCAAATCTCTACAGCCGTAGTACCTTGAGGAACAACTTCAATTTTAACCGGATCATTGAGTAAACATTTTGCAAGCACAGCAATTTCCCTCGGCATTGTTGCAGAAAAGAGTGCTGTCTGACGCTCTTGATGCAAAAGCTTTGCAATTTGCTTAACATCATGAATAAAACCCATATCCAACATACGATCTGCTTCATCCAAAATCAAAAAACGAGATTGGGAAAGATCAACACACTTTTCACGAACAAGATCTCTCAAACGCCCTGGAGTCGCTATCAAAACATCCACACCTGCTTCCATACGTTTAATTTGTTTTAAACGTGATACGCCCCCAAAAATAAGACATGTTGAAAGATGTGCTCCTTTCGCCGCAGTGCAAATCGTTTCATCAATCTGAACAGCAAGTTCACGCGTTGGAGCTAAAATCAAAGCGCGTGCAGTTTTAGGGCAGCGTTTATCACCTAAAGCCAAAATCTGACTTAAAATAGGCAAACTAAATGCCAAGGTTTTTCCAGAACCTGTCTGAGCAACACCTAAAATATCGTGTCCTTTCAACATAACTGGAATAGCTTGTTCTTGTATAGGTTTAGGTTTACTCATCCCAGCAATGAGTAAATTTTTAATCAAAAGAGTAGGCAAACCTAACTTTGTAAAAACATTTTCTTCTTTTATAGGCAAAATAAAATCTTTCCTTAGCTGAAGAACTCAAAAGAAGTAACCATCTGAACTCTCCACTCAAGAATCCGCGCAAGAGAAATCCCTGACATTTTAAATGAAGCAACGCCTAAAAAGCGGCTTGCGCAACTCATGAACACCTTGAAATCAAGATAAAGGCGTATAAACTTCACTTTACAAAAAGCCAACAAACCAGCCTAAATGCCTTCATCTCTATTATCTTTGGATTATGATAAAAAAGCAAGAACTTTACGAAATACATTTATCATGAATAAAAACAATATTTAGATCGTTTACTTTTTGATGATTGTGTCCATCGGTAAATGTACCTTGATAAAATCAGGATAAATCTCGAGAAAAACTGGATTTTGTAAAGTTTTTTGACCGCCATAAATTAAATACCATTGTGTTTTATCAAAAATCGCCAAAGTTTTATATTGAATGATGCGATCTTTCATCTCAAGAACTGTTGGAATTAAAGCATACAAAGTACCGTTATCAGTTTGTAAATACTCTATATTTTCTTTATCTAAATAATAAGCACCAGAAGGCACCCCCTCAAATTTCTTATGCAACTGTTGAAGAAAATCACTACGTAAAGCACTCTCTGTTGTATTCAATCGATGTGCCATCTCTTTATAAAGCCGCTCAGGCATATAACGAGAAATAGGCATAAAATCCCCATTTTTTATAGCATTATTGACATCAACAACGACTCTTGAAAGTTCACCTTTTTGTACTATTGTTGGCTGAGATGCTAAACTCTGTTGATTAACAATCAAAAAGAAAAATAGACTCAGCACCGAATAAAAAATAGGTTTCATCATTATACTTCTTGTTTTAGTAAAATTTCAGTTTTTCAAATAACAAAATCAAATAAAGTTTGATCATCAGTAATATCACGGTAACGCCAACCTAACGTTTGAAATTTTTCCTCTAAAAGACAAAAATTACCGTATTTTTTTGTTTCAATCGCAACCAATACAGAACCAAAGTTTCTCGCTGATTTTTTAAGATATTCAAAACGTACGATATCATCATCTGGCGATAATGTGGAAAGAAAATGACGCAATGCACCAGGATGTTGCGGAAAACTAAAAATAAAATATTTTCTCAACCCTTGGAAACGTAAAGAACGCTCTTTAATTTCTGGCAAACGCTCAAAATCAAAATTACCTCCTGAAATAACGAGAAGAATTTTTTTCCCCTTTAACTCTTGAGGAGGAATACTGTTAAGCGCATCAATCGATAAAGCACCAGCCGGTTCCAGAACCACACCTTCAACATTAAGCATTTCAACCATCGTAGAACAAACGCGGTTTTCAGGAACCGTAATGACAGAATCAGGGGGAAATTGCTTTAGAATTGTATAGTTTAGAGCACCAATTTCAGCCACAGCAGCACCATCTACAAAAGTGTCAATGCTTTCAAGCTTGACGCGTTTTCCACTCTCCAAACAAGCAAGCAAACTTGCAGCTCTTTGCGGCTCAACAAAACGAAGCTTTGTTTTCCAACCATATTCATGTAAAAACTTGCTCACTCCACTTGCCAAACCACCCCCCCCTACCGGCACAATCATCAAATCTGGCTCACTTTCTCCATTGAGTTTTTTCCATTGTAAAGCAGCTTCACAAAGCACTGTTGCCTGCCCTGTAATAATGCGAATATCATCGAAAGGTGGAGCCATTACACCACCGCTCTCTACGACAAAGGATTGCGCAGCTTCATAACATTGATCAAATGTTTCACCAACCAAACGAATATCAATGAATTCTTTACCAAAAATACGTGTTTTTTCAATTTTTTGTTGTGGCGTTGTCATAGGCATGAAAATCACGCCTTTACGTTTAAAATAACGACAAACAAAAGAAACCCCTTGCGCGTGATTCCCCGCTGAAGCACAAACAAATGCAGAATCTGGTGATATACAGCTAAGCATTTCTGAAACAAAATTGAAAGCACCACGAATCTTATAAGACCGCACCGGTGTTAAATCTTCACGCTTTAAATAAATTTCTGCATCATACTTTTGACTAAGAAAATCATTTCTTTGAAGTGGTGTTTCAGCAAACACGTGATGCAATCCCACCATAGCTTTTGTGACGTCTTGAATAAATTGACTCATAACACTAATCATTTCATACTTTATTTACATTATAAAAGCTTTTTCTATCGATAAAGGAAACTATTGTCAGTCAAAATTTCACTAAAAAATGAAAAATGTTTCTTTTGTCATTAATTCTTGATTCAATAAAAGATATAGCTTATGAGAGAACTCACATCGCGGACGTGATGAAAACGGTAAACATAGCAGACTTAAAATCTGCCGGTCGAAGACCTTGCGGGTTCAAGTCCCGCCGTCCGCACCAGATTATCTTAATCTCTCTTATTTTCCAATGATTTATTAAAAATCAAAAAAAATTAAAGCACCTTCTAAACCACCTTTCGTAACTTTATTATAACGCTATAAGACGGCACCGCGGTGGTACTAAAATACGAATCATTGCTGCTTTTTGAGGTACCTTTTTAGCACTTTGACCTCCTCCTCGTCTTTATAGGATGGAGAGGCAATCAATATTGCTAATTTGGGATTGGCTTATACTCTTCATGACTCTTGTAAAACGACGCAAAAGCTCAAAAAAGAGATAGATGCAAAAGACAAAATAATAGATAAAGAAGCTGAAATAATACGTGCACAAAAAGATGTGATTCAAAAACAAGAAGAGTTAATTCGAAAATCAACTGCTTCTAAGATTATTTTTCCTCGAATGGCAGTAAAAAATTGGCCCAAAAGTAGTTTCAAGTACTTTCTCACGACCATTTTTTCAAAACAGGCAATCACAACACGCTCTGTCATAGCGCACATATAAATACGCAACAGCCTTCATGGGGGAAGATGATCATCAATACACAAACCGTTCTCTGCCTTGATCTAGATCTAAGACAGGCTGGGCGATTTCTCGTGTAGACAGCAGTATAACAAGTGGCACTTGTCAATTTTGAATTTTTTCGTTTTCAAGGCGATAGTAGGCGCTATTTGCGTTTTCAGCAATGGCTTACAAAAATGAAGATCACAACAGATTGGGACAGAGGAGTATTTTTACAACCTCTACGAATACGAAGACGGCACAAGAGAGTGTGAAAAGTTTGATGGTGGTCAGTATTACAAAACACCTAAGAATGCGGATTTTAGTACCAAAGCGCAAGTAAAAGCATGAGTTTACGGTGGTGATATTCCGAAAAGCATTCTCAATTACGAACCTCTTATAGACGAGATCAACAGAGAGATCAAAAAATTATCGAAAACCGCAAGAAATAAATATGTTTACAGATAAGCAGCTAAGAGCCTTGTTTGGTATTATAACTTTTATATTTTTATGTTTTTCAGAAATTAAAAAAATATTGACTTTATTCAGAGTATATTGCGTATTGCTCTAAATGCGCTTCTTAAACATTTGCACAAAAGCATTAAAAGCTATTGAATCATGGACTTTATGTTATATTTTTATATAATATTAGAGAGGGCGTTTTATGCACAACAAAATTACGTAAAGTTGGAGGATCCGTTATGCTCTCTATACCGCCTGCATTGTTTGATGTTCTTCATCTTACTGAAAATATGCAAGTGGGTTTGGCTATTGATAATGGACAATTGGTTGTAAAACCACAAATATCGCAAAATTACACTCTTGAAGAATTGTTAGCCGAATGTAATCCTTCGGACGATTTTGCGGATAAAGATGTAGAGTGGTTTGATGCTAAGCTTATTGGCAGAGAGCTCTTGTAATGAAGCGAGGTAAAATTTGGTTTGTATCGCTTGACCCAACCTCTGTCTATGAGAAAAAGGAACGCGTCCTGTACTGATTGTGTCACCGGAGGCGTTTAATCGTTTAACAAAAACACCCATTGTTTTGCCCATTACGAGTGGAGGAAATTTTGCTAGAATAGCAGGCTTTGCTGTTTCATTGGTGGGAACAGGGCTGCATACAACAGGTGTGATACGCTGTGACCAACCGCGTGCTTTAGATATAGTAGCGCGTAATGGAAAAAGAATGGAAACTATTCCATATATAATTATGGATGAAGTCTTAGCAAGGTTATCAACATTTCTTACTTGAATTTTTTCTACACTTTTAAATGTTTAAAAACACCAACTTTAGGTAAAAAGTAAAAAAGCATAAGATCATGATTTTTTTCTGCTGACAATCAGCTAATCAATTTTTCACAGAATAAAAATCAATATTTGACTAATGATGTCATTAATTATGACTCAAAAGGAGCCATAATGAAAGCTGTCATCACTACGTCAATGTGTGTTGTTGGAGACAATAAAAGCGCTGTTCGCTTTGAACCATTACCCCCAATAATCCATTTGTTGAAGTTTCTAATCAGGTCTACGCACGTCTCAAGCGCGCCAATGCTGCAAAACCTTTTGTTGACGTCAAAACAACAGCAAAACCTAAAAAGACAGTTGAACAAATTAAGCAGATAGAACAAGAAGTAGCACAAACATTATCTGAACCAATGACTGAAGAAACCTTACTCGAAAAACCAAAAGCATCTAAAGCTTCCAAGCCATCAACACCTACTCTTAAAAAGGCTTAGACGTTGAAGTTAATCATCCACCAAAAATGGTATCTTCAACAGGTGAAGGATACCTTCACCAGTCTTCAAGCACCACACCTTAATTGGGCTTTGCGTAATGCTCTAAACACCGCAGCAAAACAGTCGAACGCTTTACTGAAAAGCAAATTGCCGATGTTACATCTGCCCAATCAAAGCATGTTAAGCAAGGTATTTATATTAAAGAAAAGGCGACAGCAAGGTTTCTTGAGACAGATATCATTCGTTCTGGAACACCGATACTTCTTAAATTTTTTAAAGCAAAAGAACAAAACGCGGCGTGACTTACACAACTGTTTGGAAAAAAACAAATCTTGCCCATGTTTTTATCAAGGATGGGAGTTTTCCAAAGCGTGTTGATTTAAAAAAGATGAAGGGTAATGTTTTTCAAAGAGCGGATGGAGATCAATTCCCCATTGCAAAACAAGAGGAACCCTCAATTGCTAGGGTGATGTCAAAGCCAGAGATTACAAGTGCTATTGCACAATATGCCAATGAAAGATTAACCAAAAATATACAGAGACAACTTTCTCGTCAAGAATACGCTGCTAATAAGAAAGGCTAGATCATGTTCTCAAGCTTTATCTATATCTTACATATCCTTATGAGTTTATGCATTACACACTTTGATTGCAATTTTAAAAACAGATTATCACTTATGCTTTGTTTTTCCATAAAAAAGTCAATAAAATCAATATAAAAGGTACTTCTCAGCGGGTTGGCTTCGTTGCGGGACAGGCTAGTGCGAACTATCGCTAGCGACAGAATTTTCAATTTGACTGTACATTGTACACTTAACTCATTGATAGATAACAATTTCAATATGTACACTGTACAGTATGTGAAACGTTTTCTTAGCAAAAAGTAATTTTTGTTGCTGAACAATTCTATAGTAATAGGTATTTTCGAATCAGGTGCCTCAAAACAACTAGCGGATTAGTTGCCGAAATAACTAATCTTCCGCAATTTAAAAGCTTTAACTCATTGTATGCTACATGCATATAATAGCTTTGTCAGGTGTGGCTATACTATATAACACCCTTCGAGGAAAGGCGTAACGACGGACTAGATGCCGTTTTTCTTAGTGCCCAGCACTCTTTTAGAGTGTCATTAAGGAACGTCTAATCGATAGGAGTTCATTATGAACATTCTTAAAAATATCAGAACAAGTCATTGATCCGAAAACCGTTCAAACTGTTAATGCGCGTGAATTGCATACGTTTTTGGAAGTTAAATCGGAATTTAGAAATTGGATAAAAAATCACATTGAGGAGTACAGCTTCCTAGAAAATAAGGCCTTTATAGGTTTCGCTAAAATTTTAGCGAAACCTAAAGGTGGTCGTCCAAGTACAGAATATCACATCATATTAGACATGGCGAAAGAGCTCTCAATGGTTGAACGCAATGAGAAAGGACGCCAAGCACGCCATTATTTTATTGAATGTGAAAAGAAACTAAAAAGCCAATCTACTAATTATGATAGTGATAAACGCTTTGATGATTTTACTATCTTCGCCAACATGTTTTGACAAATTATTCTAAAATCATAGGTATCATCTTTGGTCGTCTTTTAAAAATAGATGAAATCAAAAAAGAGCTTGATCATTACAAATAAGTTACAAAAGAAGCTAAACGCGTTTTAGCAAGATCTGTCGTGAAACTGCTTAGATTTAAAGGAATATGACATACCTCCCCGTTCTCAAAAATGGGGAGGTGGTTTAAAGATCAAGTTTTGAATGGGAGCCCAAACGCATTAAAATCAATCGATCTTGACCAATCAAGCGATAAATCAACACTAAGTCAGGTCGAATATGGTAATCTCGATAATTGCTCCAATTCCCAGTCAATGCATGGTCATGATATCGAGGTTCTAAAGGCGGGTCATTTGCTAATGCTGCAATGATTTGGCGCAAATCAGTATCTAAAAGATGCCGATACCGTCCTTTCATTTCACGATTGAAATCACGTTTGAAGATGGTGGTACGTTCAATCGTCCGCATAGAGATCATCAAATAATTCATCTACAGAATGAAACTTTTTTAAGTTGCCCTCATCCAATTCAGCAAAAGCCGCTATGGTTTCCGCATTGGGTTGAAACAAAAAGGATGGAATAGCTTTATCTTGCGCAATGCGTGTCATCAATACTCTCACGACATCACTTACTGATAAACCAGAGGCTTGAATAACTTGACTAGCAACATTTTGAATTTCTTCTGGTACACGCGCTTGAACCATACGACTGGCAGCCATGATGACTTCTCCTTTCTCAATTGTATTTCAATGTAATACAATTGAAGTATAATTTCAACTGTAAAGCATCATTTTTTAAAGTGGAGAGGTGGTTGATTTAGCAACCGCTTGCTTTTTTAGACTTTCACCCACGTTTACGGCGTTCTTTTGTTACATATTTAAAGAAAGAGGGGGGTAAAACATCTTTAGCTGGCTTTAGACGTGCACGTTCTTCATCTGTCAATGATGGAGAATCCACAGCTTCCAAATCTTCTTTTGTATAGCCACATCTTATTTTAAAGTTTTTTTTGAAAACCAATAATTCTTGTGTGACTTGAAGCGTTTCCGTTTGCATACCGGAATATACACCCGATTATACCGGATCGTCAATTATCTGTTATGCCGTCAAACCTCAAGAGTGGAAAGATCATTAAACCCTACATTCAAATTTATTGATTTTGGCAAATTCGTCTGCTTTTTCAGTTTGTAATATACTAACGTCATAAGCAGCTTGCATGTTAAGCCAAAATTCAGCAGTAGTATCAAAAAAATAGGCTAATCTTAATGCTGTATCTGGAGTCACTGGACTATTTTCCGCAATAATACGTTCTATCCTCGTGCGTGGAACATTTAATGCTTTTGCAAGGGCATAAGCAGAGAGAGCATATTCTTTTAAATATTCCTCCCGTAAAATTTCTCCGGGATGTATAGCAATATAATTTTTCATCTCGACCTCCTACAGATCAATGATAATCTACGATTTCAACTTCATAGGCGCCATTAGAACGCCATTCAAAACAAATACGAAACTGGTCATTAATACGAATAGAATATTGACCTTTACGCTCTTCTTTCAATGCTTCTAAACGATTTCCTGGAGGACTGCGCAAATCTTTGAGGTCAACTGCTTTATCGAGCATAAACAATTTTCTTTGGGCTATACGTACTAGAGTTGTTGGAAAACCTTTAAGCGGATTACCTTCTAAAAGATCTTTACAACGCTTATCCGCAAAAGATTCAATCACCAAATCACCTTCATTCGCTCTTTTATATATCATAGCATGATACTAATCTAAAAAAAGGATGAATGTTGAAAAATATTTAGCAATAGGTGCAAAATGACCAAGAAGCATCGTGAGGGTCTATCGGTTCGTGCGTTTGCGAAGAAGATGGGTGTTTCACATAATGCGGTGGTTTCTCGGATAAAGACAGGTAAATTTGATGCGGCTCTTTTTGAAGATGGTTCTGTCAATGAAGCCCTTGCCACAAGCATCTGGAATGAGAATCCAACAAAGCGCCCTGCTCCATTTTTAGCGCCTGATGGTCAACCGCGGACAAAGATCAAACAAGCCTCTACAGATGGAGCCAATGAATACAAGATAAAACTGGAGCGAATGCAAGTTGCCCTTGAAAGCGAAAAGATTGCACTTGAACGCTTACGCGAAACCACTGTTGATCGAGAAGAAATGAAAAAGGCAGCTCGTGAGTTTGGAAGAGCGCACCGTGATGCTATGTTGAATTTTCCTCATCGTTTTGGTGCAAGCATTGCTGCACAAGTTGGATGTGATGCGGCCAGCCTTATTGGTGCTATTGATTACACTATGAGAACCGCTTTGCTTGAGGCGGTTAATATTCCAGTGCCTTTTCATGATCCTCATTCTCCAGAGTTAGAGAACTTGCAAGAAACGAATAATGGATGACAATGCAGTCGAAGAATTTTTCGCCCATGCCAATAATGCAAGACAACCGGACCCACCGTATACGGTTTCGCAATGGGCGGATAAGAATAGATACCTTAGCACCGTAGCAAGTGCTGAACCTGGATTGTGGAGAACAAAGCGGACCCCCTATTTGCGCGAAATCATGGATAATCTTTCCTCCTACGTGCCAATTGAAACAACTATTGTCATGAAAGGGGCGCAAGTTGGCATGTCAGAGGCAGGATTAAATTTCTGCGGTTATGCTATTCATTATAGTCCAGGACCTGCCCTTTATGTGATGCCAACGGTTGAGACAGCCAAAAAGCTTTCAAAGACGCGGCTTGATCCTATGATTATGGCAAGTGCAGTTTTAAGTGAACGCATAGCCCCAGCACGAGCACGTGACAGCGGGAATACCATGTTTTCGAAAGAGTTTGATGGTGGGGCATTGATGCTTACAGGAGCAAACAGTGCAGCTGGTTTGCGTTCCATGCCTATTCGTTATCTGATTTTAGATGAGGTGGATGCCTATCCTCTCAGTTTTCTTTGAAAGCGATTTTTTGCCTATAGAAATGTCGTTAAAATGTGGCTTTTTGCTTTTCACTTTCAAATCCCCCGCCGGTTGCGAGCACCCTCGCATTAGTATTCCGAGAGCCTGAAAGTATTGAATACGAACCAGATTTTTACTTTTAGTGCTCATAGCACCTAGACATAGAAAAATATCCCATAATTCCGAGACACCCACAGAGTGGGCTCATTTATGATCGAACTTTAGGGCTTTCAGACCCTACTAATCGCTGCGTAGACGAGCAAAATCACTCTTTAAGTAATAAAGTAATTTCAGGAGATTAGCAATCAAAATGAAAATAATCTCAAAAACTATAAGATTGAGCACTCTTCAAAAGAGGATAATGCGAAGGGCTGTCATCGTGGTTAGTCATTAACCCACATAATGCTTCTTTTCCAGAAAACGCAAAACGCGATATAAGAAAAAATGTTGTTTGCAAAGTTTTCTCTTGCCTATACAAAGAGAAAATGAAAAATTTGGAGGGCTCCCATGATAAATGACATCTACTGTGTTGGATACAATTATGTTGAACATGTTCATGAACTAGGTAATGTTGTTGAAGATGAACCTGTTATCTTTAGCAAGCCCAAAAGTTCACTCGTTTTAGGCAATGAAATTTATCTCCCTGATTTTTCCAAAGAAATACATTTTGAAACCGAAATTGTGCTCAAAATCTCAAAGGACGCTTTCATGATCATGGAGGAAGAAGCAGAAGAATGCTATGATGCCGTAGCAATAGGTCTTGATCTCACAGCGCGGGATTTGCAAACAAAACTGAAAGAAAAAAAGCTTCCTTGGCTTTTATCGAAAGGATTTAAAGGCGCTGCATACGTCTCTGACTTCATAAACAAGGAAAAAATAAACAACCCAATAACCTTTGCAATGAAGTTGAATGGCGAAACAAGACAAGTTGGCAATACGAAAAATATGATCTTTAGCTTTGAGAAGATAATATCGTTTTTAAGTCACTACATTCAGCTAAGACGTGGTGATCTCATATACACAGGCACTCCACAGGGTGTAGGAAAACTTTCTCAGTTTGACAGAATAGAATTGTATCTCGAAAATCAATTAATTTCAGAGCTAAAAGTAAAATGAATCATCAAATACTGACCTTTTTCATTGTTTCATTTTTTTTAGTCATCTCACCGGGGCCGAATATGGCCCTTATCATCGATAATGCAACGAGATTGGGAAGAAAGAACGCATTTGTAAACGTTTTAGGATTGTGTACAGCAACATATGTGCATGGGGCATTTTCCATACTAGGTGTATCAGCGCTCATTCTCAACAACAAAACGCTGTTTTTTTTAGTAAAACTCATGGGTGGCAGCTATTTATTATACATGGGCTTTAAATCAATTAAATCTGGAATACACAGCTTAAATTCAAAAGAAAGAAGTTCAACGAATGAAAAGCATGCTACGAGTGAAACAAAGCTTTTAACCAGCTATATGGACGTTTTTTTGACACAAATACTAAACCCCAAAGTATCTATATTTTACATAGCAGCTTTTCCAAAATTCTTAGCTTCTGGAGGTAGCATTAAAAAAGGTTTTGAACTTGTAACCATACATTCTTTCAACATCTTTGCATGGTTTACTTTAATGACCATTTTTATATCATTTGCCAGTACCGCCTTAAAAAAGCAGCGGGTAAAAGGCTCGATTAACATTGCGACAGGAACAGTTTTATCTTTGATAACAAATTGTAAAGTTAATAAAGCAATCTTTTCCTGATTCTGTCTCTCACTGTGAATAGCTCAATCTCTAACAGAGCTTATACAATCCCCAGTTCTTTTTTTCTTTGTATAACTGAATTACGTTGCATTTCTTTATCATATTCTCAAGGACGTTTGTGTAAACTTTGTGAGTTTCTCGCAATATTTTATAAAATGTTACCAATATCTAAACAAAATCCTTATTCATCACTTTTAAAAAAATAAGCTATGATATTCCTCTTTTCGTTTATGAAACAAAAGTAACTTTTTGATTTATGATAGCACCATACAAACAAAAAAATGATTTTAAAAATCATTTTAATTTTCCATTAAAAATTGTTTCTTAAACTAAGATGAGAACTCTCGAGTACTATTTGAGCAAAAAGTAAAACTCTCACCATTATGAATAATAATAAATAATGTACTGATTACAAATAATAAGTTTCAAAAAATTATAAAAACTCCTGACAACTTTCTGAAATAATTTTAAAAGCCCCACGTCTTTTAATGAACAATTTATTTGTTATTAATAACAATAAAAAGCTCCCTATTCAAATATCTGTTACATTATTTAAGAGGACAACATTCTCTTTTTTCAAAAGCATATTCCTAAAACATATTCTTTTCTTTATCCACACAAAATCATAAAAAACGTTTTTTTCCTTTACACCTCATTTATATCATGCTTCGATACGAAATAATGCTTTTTTAGTGTAATTTAATCTCAAAATAATTAAAGGGAACCCCCAAAAAATGAGCTACAAACAAAATTTAAAAGATAATTCTCAGAATAAGTTACAGCGTGGACTACACAACCGACATGTACAACTTATAGCCATTGGTGGTGCTATTGGAACAGGTCTCTTCATGGGGGCAGGAAAAACAATTAGTGTAGCAGGTCCTTCCATCATACTCGTTTATGCTATTATCGGTTTTGCTCTATACTTTGTCATGCGTGCTATGGGAGAATTGTTGCTTTCTAATTCACAATACCGATCTCTTATTGATTTTTCAACCGATATGCTAGGACCGGGAATCGCTTTCTTTGTTGGCTGGAGCTATTGGTTGAGCTGGGTTGTAACTGGAGCTGCTGACATTATTGCCATCATCACTTATATGAACTTTTGGTGGCCAACACTCAATCCATGGTTTACCGTTTTTACCTGCATTAGTGTCTTTTTAATCTTTAACCTCTTTGCCGTGAAACTATTCGGTGAACTTGAATTCTGGTTTGGTCTTATCAAAGTCGTCGCAATTTTAGCATTAATTGTTGTGGGATTTTATATGATCGTTACGGGCTTTACCTCTCCCAATGGTACGGTTGCTTCTCTCAATCACGTATGGAACGATGGCAATATCTTTCCGCGAGGAATGACAGGTTTTTTTGCTGGATTTCAAATTGCCATTTTTTCTTTTGTTGGTATAGAAATTGCTGGAACAACCGCTGCTGAAGTAAAAGAACCTAAAAAAGTTCTCCCCAAAGCAATTAATGCAATACCGGTCCGTATTGTACTCTTTTACATTTTTTCTCTCGCTGTAATTATGTCTGTCACACCTTGGGATCAAATTGTTCCAGATAAAAGCCCCTTTGTCTCGATGTTTTGGCTTGCAGGCATTCCGATAGCTGCCGGCTTGGTAAACTTTGTCGTTATTACCTCAGCTGCCTCTTCAGCAAATAGTGGTATTTTTTCTACCAGCCGTATGATATATGGACTTGCAACACAAAAAGGTGCCCCTCCAATTTTAGGTAAACTTTCCAGATACCATGTTCCAGCCAATGCTCTATTCTTTTCCTGTTTATGTATTTTAATAGGGTATACAATTGCCTCACTCTCTCCAAGCCTCATAAGTGCTTTTACAATTGTGACAAGCATTTCAGCTATTGCATTTTTATTCGTATGGTCTGTAATTTTGATTAGCTATATTGTGTATCGTCGCAATCGCCCTCATCTACACGCTGAATCCATTTATAAAATGCCAGGAGGTGTTATCATGTGTGGGATAATTTTAGTTTTCTTTGTTTTCATGCTCTATTTGTTGACATTAGAAGCTGATACTCTACTAGCCTTAAAATATAGTATATTCTGGTTTGTTTTCTTAGGTATAATGTATTTTATGTTTGTAAAGAAAAAAATAACTCAAGGTAACAAATAAAGTCTATACATAAAAACATCTCAAAAAAGGGTAATTTTAGTTACCCTTTTTCTACTTAACCTCCTCCCCAAACATCAAAAAACGACGATTCCTACCGGCACCGGTTTGTAAACAATCCGGCTTATTAAGGGGGAATGCTGCTGATCATTTATATGGTTCACCTACATAAGGCTCTATGGGCTAGCCCTGCCCTGAACACTCACCACCCATTCTAAAAATACTTAATGCGTAAAATGTTATATGCTTTATATCACTACTCTACACAACAGTATTTTACTGCACAATAGGATAAGAAACGAGCTATTCTGTAAAAAATTCTCTATAAACTTCACTGACATTGTTTACTAATAAAACATGAGATTTATCTAAAACTTCCCCCCCCAAAAAAATTTATATTCAATTTTTTATCAAAATTAAAAATATAGCTCTAAACAGAATATATCTTAATAGCTATCTGCAATAAAAAAAGATTCTATGAAAATATTTTTCTATTTGTAATAAATTTTAAATATTAATAATCAAATGTAAAATTTAAATATATTTTTTAATGTTTTAAACAATAGTTTAACTATTTAAACTTATTTTATTTATATACAAAGTTTTATATTTAATAAATTTACAATTTTATTTATATTTTTATATAGCTAAAAATATAAATAAATAAATAATTTTAAATATAAAGATATTTATATAAAAAATTAATATAAATAAATATACATAAATATATATTATTATTTATATACAAATAACAATATATATAATATAAATTATATTATATATTATATATATTACTTATGTATAAAAATAAAAAATCAAAAAAATATAATACAATTTATATTTTGTTTAATTATATATAAAATAATTATTCCATTAATTAATAATGTTTTTGCTTTATTCACATATAGTCATAGAAAAAAATTCCTTTACTCCTTAACCATAGCGTGTTCCGATAGAAGGAATTACCTTTTTTAGGGTAATTTTTATTTAAAAATAACTAAGGAGAACTCCCCAAAAATGAACAAACAAAATTTAGAAAAAAAAACTAAGAAGAAATTGCAACGTGGACTACATAACCGACACATACAACTTATAGCCCTTGGTGGAGCGATTGGAACAGGTCTCTTCATGGGATCAGGAAAAACAATCAGTGTAGCAGGCCCCTCAATTCTACTCGTTTATGCAATTATTGGTTGTGCTCTATACTTTGTCATGCGTGCTATGGGAGAGTTATTGCTTTCTAATACACAATACCGATCTTTTATTGACTTCTCAACCGATCTTCTAGGGCCATGTGCCGGATTCTTTATCGGCTGGACATATTGGTTGTGTTGGATTGTCACTGGAACTGCTGAAATTATTGCTATTGTCACTTATACACACTTTTGGTGGCCTGAGCTCAATCCGTGGATTCCTGTTATAATTGGTCTTATGTCCTTTTTAATTCTTAACCTCGTCGCCGTAAAACTATTTGGCGAACTTGAGTTTTGGTTTGGTTTTATCAAAATCGTAGCAATTCTAGTCCTAATCGTTGTAGGATTTTATATGATCTTTACCGGTTTTGTCTCTCCAAACGGTACGGTTGCTTCTCTTAACCATATATGGAACGGTGGGAATATTTTTCCGCGAGGAATTACAGGCTTTTTTGCTGGATTTCAAATTGTTATTTTTGCTTTTGTTGGCATTGAACTCGCTGGAACAGCTGCTGCTGAAGTAAAAGAGCCTCAAAAAGCTTTACCACAGGCTGTTAATTCAATACCAATCCGCATTGTATTCTTTTATATATTCTCTCTTCTTGTGATTATGTCTGTGACGCCGTGGGATCAAATCAGTCCAGAAAAAAGCCCATTTGTAACAATGTATGCACTTATTGGTATCCCAACTGCTGCAGGTTTGATGAACTTTGTTGTCCTCACAGCTGCCGCATCTTCAGCAAATAGTGGAATTTTTTCTACCAGCCGTATGATATATGGGCTAGCAACACAAAAAGGTGCTCCTAAATTTTTAGGAAAACTTTCTCGTAACCACGTTCCAGCCAACGCATTATTCTTTTCATGTATATGCATCTTATTTGGTTATGCCGTTGTATCGTTATCTCAAACACTCATAGCTGCTTTTACAATTGTTACGACAATTGCCGCAACTTTGTTTATATTTGTATGGTCTATCATTTTGATCAGCTATATCGTCTATCGCCGCAATCGTCCTCTCCAGCATACTGTCTCTCCTTATAAAATGCCAGGAGGTGTTGTTATGTGTTGGGCGCTTCTTGTTTTCTTTGCATTCATTATCTATTTATTGTCATTAGAAGCTGACACTGCCATAGCTTTAAAATACACTCCAGCATGGTTCATATTTTTAGGAATTGTATACTTTCTTTTTGGGAAAAAGAATTATGCAAAAAATTAAAAAATAAAGCTTATGTTTCCAAAAACATATAAAAAAGGGTAACTAAAGTTACCCTTTTTTTGATATTTATCTATAAAATTATAAAAGCTATTGACAAAATATCTCTGTAGAATCTTCAATTACGCTCTTTATCAACCAAAGCATTCGATTTTATCCAAGGCATCATAGAACGAAGTTTTTTACCAACTTCTTCAATAGGATGATTATCATTTAAACGCCGCATACTTTTAAAATGAGCAGCACCAGCTTTATATTCTTGAATCCAATTCGATGTAAATTTACCCGTTTGAATATCTTTCAATATACGTTTCATTTCTGCTCTGGTTTCATCCGTAATCACACGTGGACCAGACATATATTCACCCCATTCAGCTGTATTAGAAATCGAATAATTCATATTTGCAATGCCCCCTTCATACATGAGATCAACAATCAGTTTAACCTCATGCAAACACTCAAAATAAGCCATTTCCGGCGCATAACCTGCTTGTGTTAATGTTTCATAACCTGCTCGAATCAATTCAACAAGACCACCACAAAGAACCGCTTGTTCACCAAAAAGATCAGTTTCGCACTCTTCTTTAAATGTTGTTTCAATCACCCCAGCACGTCCACCACCAAGTCCACATGCATAAGATAATGCTACATTATGTGCATGCCCTGAAGCATCTTGCGCCACCGCTATTAAGCAAGGAACACCACAACCCCGTTGGTATTCATGACGAACTGTATGCCCTGGACCTTTAGGAGCAATCATCACAATATCAACGTTTTTTTTAGGTTCAATCAAGCCAAAATGAATGCTCAAACCATGCGCAAAAGCAATCGCTGCCCCATCGTGTAAATGATCATGAATATGTTCCTTATAAATATCAGCTTGCAATTCATCTGGTGTTGCCATCATGATGAGATCTGCCCATTTTGCTGCTTCAGCAACACTCACCACTTCAAAACCATCAGCCATGGCTTTTTTAACTGTTTCCGACCCTGAACGCAAAGCTATTTGCACATTTTTAACACCAGAATCTTTCAAGTTTAAAGCGTGCGCACGCCCTTGAGAACCATAACCAACAATGGCTACTTTTTTCCCTTTAATGAGATTAACATCCGCATCACGATCATAATAAACACGCATAAAAAATTCCTTCTTTCTCTATTTAAACTGGATTTCAGATTATTTTTATTCAATAAGAAACATTATCTACAGTGCATCACACACTTATAAAGACAAAAAAAAACGCTTATAAGAACACAGCAATTGAATAATTTTAAAGTTTACATATTGCATAGAAAAAACTGTAGTCCCCAAACATTCCTAAAACATATACGGATCCCCAAATAAACTTCAACTGCTATTCTACAAAAACAATAATTACACAAAATAAGATTTCTAAAGAAAATTTAGCTAATATTCTACTCTTTTATCGTGCAACAACGCTATATTCTAAAAATTAAGATACAACATACAATCTTTAACATGAACCAAATCAATACGGATAGCAAGAAAAATTACAAAATAACAAGTATTGTTTTAATACAACCTTCAAAAGCATATACAACAATATCTTTAGAATAATAGAGAGGATGTTTTTACTTTTTACGTTCTTTTAATATCCACGCCTCTCACACGAAGAAGCCCCCATACGGCTATTATGTTATCCATTTATGGCGCCTTATAAAAAAATTTTAATATGCTCAAGCCCTTTTCAAGAATTCCCTATAATAGTGTAAGATTTATTGCACATCACTCTCTTTACTTCATAAAGCTACAAGTCGATATCATCATTCTATTTAACAGCTCCTATTGCATTAAGCTTATTCATAAGGAGATTTTACGTTATACTATTTACAGATAACCCAAAAATGAGCTCCAATATCAAGAAAATTTGTGTATTAATCCATTAAAATCCTACGCACTCCTTTATAAGGGAAATACTTTCAAAACCCTACTTCTTCTCCATTCAAAGAAATTATAATAAGAAGATTTTAAAACTTCCTCATAATGGATAGTACAAATAAAAAACATCGCATGCACTCAAAAACAAAAGATAGAAAGCAACCAATAAATAGAGGAACAATAGAATATTTATAATGCACGATAATAGTGCTATTTATATCAACATATATAAAATTGTTTTTTAAGATAAATTGGCAAACCTCTATAAAAATTTCTTTTCCAATTTTTATAGAGAGAAAAAGATTACGATAACAACCGGATAAAACGCTGAACAGTCTCATGTATTCCATACTCTAATGCATCAGCAATGAGCCCATGGCCAATAGAAACTTCATCAAGCCAAGGAATATTTTTGACAAGAGCAGGAAGATTCATAAGTGTCAGATCATGCCCTGCGTTTATACCTAACTGCAATTCTTTTGCTCTTCTTGCTGCTAAAACAAGTTTATTGAGCTCTTGATCTTGTTTTGTTTTATCCTGAAATGCACCACCGTAAGGTCCCGTGTAAAATTCCACACGATCAGCGCCCATTGCTTTAGCAATATCAAGACCATCGACAGTAGGATTAGCAAAAAGGGATACACGAATCTTTCTGTTTTTTAAATTCTGAATAATAGGTGCTAAAAATTCTGCATCATGAGCAAAATTCCAACCATGATCAGACGTTGACTGATCTGGATCATCAGGAACAAGGGTAATCTGATCCGCATAGTTTTTAGCGATATCCAAAAATTGATCACTGGGATAACCTTCAATATTAAACTCAGCAGTAGGAAAAGTGTTCTTTATTAAACAGTATATATCTGGTAAATCCGCAAAACGAATATGCCTTTCATCAGGGCGCGGATGAACCGTCAAACCTGCTGCTCCAGCAGCAAGCGCTATATGCCCAATATTCGTTATACTTGGCCACGGAAGATTACGTCGATTACGCAAAACAGCAACAGCATTAAGATTAACCGAAAGTTTTACCGCCATGCCCATTTCCATTTTTTTATAGTGTGTAACAAGATAGAAAAAAGGCATTTTCCATCTGAAACTTAGATGATATACACATCTTTTTTCTATCGAACAATCGTTAAACGTTCTGCTGCGCGGGTAATTCCCGTATAAAGCCAGCGCGCATACATATCACGAAATGCAAAACTTTCATCAAACAAAACGACATTATTCCATTGAGAACCTTGCGCCTTATGAACCGTTAATGCATACCCATAATCAAAATCATCATATCGCTTTTTTAATTGCCATGAAATTTCTTGATCAGGGTTTTCAAACGCTGCTTTTAAAAGTTTAATCTTTGCTACCCCACGCTCACTTTCTTCTGGTTTCACAAGAAGATTAATACTTGGTTTAACGGTCTCCTTCTGTGAAGTCATCACCTTCCATAAAGAGCCATTCAACAAACCTTTAATCGGATCATTTCGCAAACACACCAGCTTATCTCCCGCTTGTGGATAATCTGCTGTAAATCCCTTTAACACACGCAAACGCTGATTATAAAGGTGGCGTGTACGATTAACCCCTACCAAGACCTGATCAGCATCCAAAACCAATTGTTGATTGACCTCTTTACGTGTCACAACGCGCGCTTCTCCATAGTCACCATAAGCAATATCGCGTCCTTCACGTACATCCATAGCAAGACGTATAATCGGATTATCTCGCGCTTGCCGATGAATTTCTGAAAGAAGAAAATCTGGTTCTCCATTAGAAAAAAAGCCTCCACCTGATATAGGAGGCAATTGACCTGGATCACCAAGAACAAGAATTGGCGTTCGAAAACTCATTAAATCACGGGCCAATTTTTCATCTACCATCGAGCACTCATCAACAATAATGAGTTTAGCTTGTGCAGCAGCACTTCTTCGATTTAACGTAAATGTTGGAGCAATAGATTTTTTTCCTGTTATTTCATCGGAAACTTCCTCTTCACCACGTGGACAATAAATTAGCGAATGAATCGTACAAGCATTGCTTGCACCTTTAGAACGCAAAACCTGCGCCGCCTTCCCTGTAAAAGCAGCAAATTGAACAGAACCATCAACTGTCTCTGCAAAATAGCGCGCAAGCGTCGTCTTACCCGTCCCCGCATAGCCAAAAAGGCGAAAAAGAGGAGAACGCCCTTCCTTCAACCACGCGGCAACAGCCTTCAATGCATTATCCTGTTCCCGTGAAAACTGCATAGCTTACCAACATAAGATTTGCATAAAAAGAGCAGTATTTTGAAAAAAACCAACTATCAAGAAAAATTTTTTTATTAAGAATTGCTGACACACACCCATCTAACAACTTTCGTAGCACAATTATCAATTATTTACCCATTGTTTTTTCAAGATATTGTAACAATCTAAATTTTATCTATACATCGATCTTCTTGGTAACACCTTATGCGTATCAAATAAAATATCATTTTTTACAACAGTAACACCAACAATGGAAGATGCATATCTTAAATTTAAAATAACACCTCTATACGCTTTTTCTAACCAAAATTTAGAATGAGAAAAAGAGCATTGCAATTGCAAAACCCTCACTAGAAAAAATGTCCTTAACAGGATAAGAATAATGTAATTTTATGAATACTATTTTACACAATCAATCAGCTTTCTTGCACATAAAAATAAAGTACATCCACTATTATGAAATTATAATTAAATATATCAAAAACCTTTTGGCAAAAATAGAAATAGCTCTCAACAAAACGACTTAATCCTATGATGATACACCTATAAAGTTCCTATCTCCCTCTTATCATGATTTTAATAAATTTACTCTTCATGCTACAAATAAGTGATATCTCAACGAATAAAGAGAGACATCACACTTATATGAAGCACGCTTTATCTCGCACAAATATGTAGCTTTTTCTGTTTCAACAATAAAATATGGTTCGTAAGTATGGCCTTCTTGGTAGTCTATTATAGAAAACTGGGACATGGCTTCAGTCCAGCGTAGCACTTCAGGTTCATCCTCTAGAATATGAGAAAAGCGCAATTCTCCATCTATTGAGTTAAACTTTTTCTTTTTGTCGCAATGTTTTAAAGTTTATAAAAACTAACTGATTAATGCTATTCTTATTGCTAGAAATAACAATAAATCAAGGGGTATAATTTGTTAATAGGCTTGGTGTTATGTCAAAATATCAGCGATGAGATTGCTTTTTGGTTGTTTTAGAAATGAAATAATGAGCTCAAATATTGATGAATGAAACGGAAGGTTTAAATTGAAAATATTAATTCCAGATGACTATCAAAAAGCCACCCTAACATTACAGTCTATTACAAAATTAATGAAATCGCATGAAGTGCTGGTTATAAATAATTTAGCTAAAGAATGTGATTTAGAAGATAAGCTCAAAGAGATAGATATTCTTATCTTAATCAGAGAGCGGACTATAGTTGATAGAAATCTTCTCCTGAAACTGCCAAATTTAAAATTAATCTGCCAAACAGGCCCTATAGGTTCACATATTGATATAGAAGCTTGTAGAGACTTAGGAATTGAAATATTAGACGGTGGTGGAGATCCAACTTCTGCTGCTGAATTTGCCTGGCTCTTAATTATGTCTGCGCGTAGAAAACTCTATAAATCTGTGTCTGATATGAAAAAAGGACGATGGCAAACAACATTTGGCAACCAAATGAAAGGGGCTACTCTTGGAATATTCGGGTTTGGCCGTATTGGTAAAATGGTTGCTCAATATGCTCAAGCTTTTGGCATGTCCATTTTGGTTTATGGGAGCGAGCGTTCAACGCAAGAAGCAAAAAATTTAGGTTATCATTTTACGCATTCAAAAGATGAATTTTTTACACGTCCTGACATTATATCTGTCCATTTACGTTTAAGCGATAAAACCAGAGAAATCATAAAATTAGATAATCTATTGAGCATGAAACCACATGCTATTTTTGTTAACACAGCGCGTTCAGCTTTGGTTGAAAAAGGGGCGATAGAAAAAATACTAAGTTTGGAAAATTCAACTTACTTTGCACTGGATGTTTATGACAGCGAGCCAGTATATGAGAGCAAATTATTGCAATCAGATAGAGTTCTTTGCACACCGCATCTGGGCTATGTGACTGAAGAAAGCTTTGAGAATTATTTTGAAAAAGCTTGCCAAAATATAGCTTCTTTTATAAAGAGCGCTTAATGCCGGCTGAGCCAATGTTTGTAAAATTTATCTTATATCGCTAGCGTATCAAATTTGCACGACACATAATAGCTTATTTCCTTAAATTAAGCATATTCCTTAGTTTTCATATTAATACCAATAGTATGGACAGATTTTTATGTAATCAGCATAAAATACACAATTTATTATTGCAATCATTAAAAAAGGCTACCTCATTGGAATACACTTTAATTGGAGGGGGCTGAGTGAGCAATAATAAATTTATAGAAAAAATTATTATAGATGGATTGTATTGCTTGTTGCCACTATCGCTCAAGCATCAGCCTGCTTCTTTGTTCAAGGGATTGGTCCTTTAGCTAAATTTTTTAAGAAAGATTTCTCGCTTAGTAACTCTCAGATAGGTTTGCTGTCTTCAGCAGCGCAGTTCCTACCTATTATTGGCTTACTTGTAGCTGGTGAATTACTAGACAAGTTTAACGAGCGCTATATTATTGGAGTTGGCGCGATCGGCGTTTCTGTCGCTCTTTTGTTGGGAGCAATCGCAGATAACTATATTTCCCTTTTGGTTTGTTTGCTAATTATAGGGGAATTTTATAGTTCTGCTCAATCCGGTGGCGCTAAATCTGTTTCGGCGCTAAATCTGTTTCTTCATGGTTTCCACAATCGCAGCGCGGATTTGCAATGGGAATAAGGCAGGCGGGGTTAACATTAGGTTGTGGGGGCATTAGCTGGAATAGTTCTTCCTGCTAGTGTGCTTGTCTATGGCATACAAGGTGCGTTTTGGTCGGTGCCATAGTTTCTTTTTTAGGGGGATGTATATTTATTATTTTTTATCACTCACCAGCAAAAGTTATCGCTATCGTTCCAAAAAGCAAGGCAAGAATTTCGTTCTATGCAAATGTAAGATCTCGTCTTGCAATGTTGGCTGCGCCTCATATGAAGAATATTATTTTTCCAAGCGTTTCACTTGTGATCGTTCAATATGTTTTAACCATTTTTATAACGATCTATTTTTATAGAATCTATCACCTGTCTCTAGATAAAAGTGCTTATTTATTTTTTGTTTCACAGGCTTCTGGTGCCTTAGGAAGAATTATTTTAGCAGCGTAGTGTGATCATTGTAAAAAAGGACAATTTTTTCCTGTCTTGTTTTGCATGATTGCAGTCGTTTTTGGATTTTTAATATTAATTTTGGGCATAAGTGGATCCATAATTTATTTAACTATTTTATCTGCTTGGTTAGTTTTTTGGGAATGGAATGGTATGGCCCTTGGGCTGCTTATATTGTAGACTCTTAAGCCGAAAGAAAGCGTTGTGTTTTCTCTGGGTTTAGCAATATCTGTAAATCAAATCGCAATTATTACTACTCCACCATTATTTGGATTAATCCAAGATTTTACAGACACTTATTTACTAACATGGCTGATTTTAATTATTGTTTTTTCACTTTTTTAATAAAAAAGTAGGGAAATATAATTGGGGGAAATTATAATGATAAATGGAAAATACTTTTTAGTTGAGCAATGTCGAAAGAGACAAACTTTGAGAGGCTTTAGACCATGTTATTTATGATCCATACGGTGGTATTGAATATTCGGTTGAGTTAAAAAAATAGCATTTTCGCTGCTACCACATAGAATATTGACAATTCTTATGAACCAAAAGGTGTCTATTACCCCTAGACCATATTTAATCTTTGAAAACCTTCCTGTTGATAGACAAATTAATATGTCACCTAATCCTTACAATTTAGATGCGTCTTGTAAAAGTGGCTATATTAGCGAAAATTTAATTATGATGTTTTCTTTATTGATCGGAGAGCCTTATTCAATTAAGTTTGAAGGCGAACATATAGTAAATAACCTAGTTCTTTTAGAGGATAATAAAAAAGATTATACAGGATTAGGATCTGAAGTTGAGTTAGATTTTCATATGAAAATGCTGTACTAAAATTTATAACGGATTTAAATTTATCTCCTAAAGGGGATACTTTTATCTGGTGTTCGCAATGGTGTTGATGGTCCGTTAACGATGATGCACGTCTAGCTTTAAAACTTTTAAGTGAGGAGGATTTGAGGAGCTTCAGGGATAATTTATATATAATTAATGTTCCCTATAGATGGAGAAAAAATGGGGTAACTTCTACAAGTAAAGTGCCCCTCGTTCAAGGGGACGGTGAATTCCCAGATATCAGCGCTGTTTTTTATCCAGGCATGTTAGAGCCACAGTCAAAAAAAGCCAAGGAAGCTTTAGATCATTTTTATGAAGCTATTAAGGCTATATCTTTTGGAATTGATGTACAACCAGGAAGATTATTATACATTGATAATAGAATGGCCCTACACTCTAGAGATAAATTTTTTGGATCATTTGATAGTTATGAAAATCCAATGCGATGGATTCAAAGAGTGTTTGTGTCTGCAGATTTATGGAATCATAGATATATAGAACAAATAAAAGAAAGAATATTTAATTTTCAATGTTAATATCCTGATAATGATATGATGTTGAGTATTATTCTGGTTTATATATTGACGATACATCTCATATGTATAGGTTTCTCCCGCATAATCATACCTGATTATAAGCTATGGTGACCTATTGGTTTTCTATGGCTGCATTTGATTTTTGTTATTTTTTCCCTTCCTTTCAAACCGCTAGGGGGATTTTCCTATCAAGCCCCTGAAAGAGCTATTTGGAGTAATTTCATAATGCAAAACCAAAACATAGTAACAAACTTTTCTATTGTTTTCATAGGCATAATGGCTTGCATGGTTGCACCCTTCAAGCAGTGTGGCTTTTTTTCTTGCACGATGAAATCATTCATATATGAGACAACATAATTAATTTATAACAGATAATTCAATGTATTATCTAAAAAATGCAACGAAATAGCTATTAATGTGAACATATGAATTAAAAAAACAAACATCGCGTACAAATAAATTCAAACATAATTGTGCACACGACTTATAACATTTTTTAGATGAACAAATAATAATACACCCCATGTCTTTAAACAAAGAATGAAAATCATAAAATGAGCTCTAAGGATAATAGAAACTCTCCACAAAGAAGAGACAGAGATGAAGACTCCAAAGACTTCATCATCACCATCCTTCACCATTTTGTTAACATATTCATTTTATACAAGAATCTTTCCCTCGGAAGAAATAGCATTTGCAATAGCTTCTTCGCTTGCCTCATCGGGTAATAACATCTCATTATGAGCACATCCCGATGGGATCATAGGAAAACAGTTTTCTAAATGATAAACACGACAATCAAAAAGAACAGGCTTATCACAGTCAATCATCTGCTGAATTTTATCATCAAGTTCATCGGGTTTTGAACAATGAATTCCCACGGCTCCATAAGCTTGTGCCAATTTCACAAAGTCAGGCATAGATTCCGTATAAGAATGAGAAAGACGATTACCATGCAGCAATTGCTGCCACTGGCGGACCATTCCCATATACTGATTATTTAAAATGAAAATTTTCACCGGTGTGTCATGCTGAATAGCTGTTGCAAGCTCTTGAATATTCATCTGAATGGAGGCATCACCAGAAATACACACAACAAGCGCATCAGGATGCGCTATTTGAACACCTATAGCAGCAGGTAAACCATACCCCATCGTTCCAAGACCACCAGAAGTCATCCAATGTTTTGGTTCATCAAAATGGTAATACTGCGCTGCCCACATCTGATGCTGCCCGACATCCGTTGTAATATAAGCATTCGCATCTTTGGTAAAAGCATACAGCCGTTCAAGAGCATATTGCGGCATAATGACATCTTTTTTCTCCGCATATGCTAATGAATTACGAGCCTTCCAACGGTTAATTTGCGTCCACCACGCCTCACGGACTTCACTGTTAAACGCTGGTTGCTGTATCTTTAAGAGTTGCGTCATATCTCCTAAAACACAAGCCACATCACCAATAATTGGAACTTCTGCTTTTACAATTTTATTGATAGAAGAAGGGTCAATATCAATATGAATAATACGCGCATGAGGTGCAAATGCATCAAGGCGCCCGGTGATACGATCATCAAATCGTGCTCCAACAGCTAACATGACATCACAATCATGCATGGCCATATTAGCCTCATAGGTTCCATGCATTCCAAGCATTCCAAGCCAATTTTTACCGGAAGCAGGATAAGCACCAAGTCCCATTAATGTTGAAGTAATCGGAAAATCCCCCAATTGAACCAAATTACGTAAAAGCTGTATAGCTTTCATCCCCGATGAAATAACACCACCACCAGAATAAATAATAGGGCGTTTTGCCTCAACTAAAAGAGAAACGGCAGATTCAATAGCCTTAGTATTCCCTTTCAACGATGGAAAAGAATGTAAAGACTCCTGAACTTGAGGTGCTCTATAAAATCCTGAAGCAAATTGAACATCCTTAGGAATATCAATCAAAACCGGCCCAGGACGACCTGATTGAGCAAGAAAAAAAGCTTCATGAATAATAGCCGCAAGATCATTGACATTTTTAACCAGCCAATTACGCTTCGTACAAGGCTTTGTAATTCCAACTGTATCAGCCTCTTGAAAAGCATTTGTTCCAATCACCGTTGTTGACACCTGCCCAGAAAAACAAATAAGAGGTATCGAATCCATAAGAGCATCTTGCAAAGGTGTAACAGCATTCGTTGCCCCTGGACCAGAAGTCACAAGCATAACCCCTACCTTCCCTGTGCTGCGTGCATAGCCTTCAGCTGCATGCCCTGCGGCTTGTTCATGGCGCACCAAAATATGCTGGAGTGTATCTTGGTGATAAAGAACATCAAAAATAGGCAAAACAGCCCCACCAGGATAACCAAAAATATGTTCAACGCCTTGATCTATAAGAGCTTGAACCACTATTTCAGCGCCCGACATTATTTTTCCATCTGCACTCTCTTGCTTTCTTGGATCATTTCTCATTTTTCCCACTCACCTACTTTATAGGACAATAAAAAAGCCCCTAACGGAGCCCATAAAAAAAGCCCCCAAAGGAGCCCATAAAAAAAGCCCCCAAAGGAGCCCATTACACAACACATACTGTATGATTACCCCCATTATTCCAACGTATAAAATATATAAAAAATTCCTTGTAGAGAGATTTCTAATTCCATTGATACCATTCGTCAATAAAAAATTATATTTTCTAAAAAATTTCTTTTTCACGAATTATCTTTTATCTTTCGATAAGTTTCTTTGCAAAGCTCTAACTCTTTTATCAAAAAGTAAGCATCCATTCTTCATCAAATTGATTACGAAACCATGTCATTTGTCTTTTTGCATATCTCCTCGTTTGTATTTTCACCGCTTCAAGAGCACTCTCAAAGCTTCTATATCCATCCAAATAAGCCATAAACTCAGGTATACCAATAGCCTTCATTGCTGGTAATGAAGGGGAAAGTTTAAGTTTTTTCATAGCCACCACTTCTTCTAAAGCTCCTCTTTCAATCATAGAATCCAAGCGTTTATGAATACGTTCATAAAGCAGAGGACGTGGTGGCATGAGAAGAATTTTTTCGGTCAAATTTGGCGCAATGAGAGGTGTTGTTTTTTGTTTCTGCCACCAACTGAGCGACTTACCGGTTGCATCATAAACTTCCAAAGCACGTACAATACGCTGCCTATCGTGCGAAGAAATTTTTTCAGCAACAACAGCATCAATCTGCAACAACTGGCGATAAAGACTTTCAGGTCCCTCTTTATCAAGCAGCAAACGCCACTTCTGCCGCACAACATCTGGAACATGAGGGACTTCCGAAATCCCCTCTAAAAGAGCACGAAAATAAAGTCCTGTTCCACCAACAAAAATAACTGATCTTAAAGAAAAAGTAGCCAATAGCTTCTCGACATCACACAACCATTGCCCTACTGAATAGTTCAAAGTAGGACTCACATGACCATAAAGATAATGGGGAACAATCGCGGTGTCAGCCTCCCTCGGCCGTGCCGTTAAAATATTTAAAACATCATAAACCTGCATTGAATCAGTATTAATAATGAGAGCATTTTTTTCTTGAGCCATTTGCAAGGCAAGTTCTGACTTCCCACTTGCCGTTGGCCCTGCTATTAATGTAACTGTTCTCTGTGTCATGAATAGCAATTTCTCCCAATCAATAACTTATTGCAACATGCAGACACCCCCAAAGCCTTCCTGTATTTTCTCTCCATTATCATAGAGTAAATACTTCAAACAAAAATACGAACACAAATTCCCCTTAAGACAAAGCCCCTTATGAAACTTATAAAAAAGAAAAAATGGACTTAATAACAACACCAAAGGAATTTCCAAGCATTTTTTGCTATCATAATTCAATAACAAACCACAGCTATAATAATTCTGTCCGTTAAGGCCATTAAAAATATACTCTTTGTCATCATTTATGAAAATAATACTAAGTTTAATCTATACAATCAAATAGCTTTATTTTTTCCTATAAAAATAGCATGCTACGCCGGTTTATAATAAGAGCCTCATAAAGTATCATATCAATACCATTTACTTGCGCATCACAAGCAGAGATAAAAATGGACTTAAGAAAGGTGTACCAATATCTCTTATGCAGCATTTCAAAGTCTAGGCTGTTACAATATTGAGAACTGAAAAATACTATGATGACACCAATTTATACTTTGATATTCAGCATAAAGATATAATGATTTCCAATGGATTTTATATTGCACACCCCATGCTCTCTATCGTGAAATGAGCTTAAGAAATATTGGACATCACATGGCTGACTTGCAAAATATCCCACACACTAAAGCTGATAAAAAACAAAAAATAATTTTTTAAGGATCAATCCATTAGGAGCGTTACGAACCGTAACTCTCCATCTGGACGCGCTACAATAAATAGAGCATTTTTGCGTCCAGCTTCACGTAATTTATGAATACGTTTTTTAGCCTCATCAATTGTTGTGATAGAACTCTGATTGATATCAACAATCACTTCACCAACGCGAATACGCTTTTTATCCGCGGCACTATTTTGTGCAACAGATGTCACCACTAGTCCTCGAAGTTTATCTGAAATTGAATAACGATGACGCAAATCCTCTGTCAGTTCAGATAACGTCATTCCCATAAATTGCATTGTCACGTTTTTCGACAGATCTTGATTTTTTTTATCATCAACTTCTTCTGTATCTTCATTTGGATCTGTTTCAATCAAACGTCCAAGCTTAACTTTTACTGTTGCTTCTTGCCCATTGCGTAAAATAGTAACGTCCACCACTTTTCCTTCTGAACTTTCTGCAACTAAACGCGGCAAATCACGTGCATGCTTAATTTTGGAATTACCAAAGGAAAGAATAACATCTCCAGTTTGTAACTGGCTATTATCTACATTATTTTCTTCCGTCTGTTCTATTTTACCAGCCACCAATGCTCCCACAGCATTGTCCAATTTTAAACTTTTTGCAATATCCTCTGTTACCGGCTGAATACGAATAGCCAACCAACCACGCCTTATTTCTCCAAAATCACGCAATTGATTAATAACAGAAAGAGCCATATCCGATGGAATAGCAAATCCAATACCGATAGATCCTCCCGAAGGTGAAACAATTGCTGTATTAATGCCAATGACTTCACCATTTCTATCAAATAACGGCCCACCAGAATTTCCCCGATTAATTGCTGCATCTGTTTGAATAAAATTATCATAGGGACCAGCATTAAGATCACGGTTACGTGCAGAAATAATACCAACCGTCACACTTCCACCAAAACCATAAGGATTACCAATAGCCATAACCCAGTCACCAATACGTGCTTTTTCTGAGTCACCAAAACGCACAGCTTTTAATTTTTTACTTCCTGCATCGACTTGAAGCAACGCCAAATCAGTTTTGCTATCCTTTCCAAGAAGCTTTGCCTTTAGTTTTGTCCCATCCGTAAAATTAACTTCAATATCATCAGCATCTACAATAACATGATAATTTGTAACAATAATCCCTTTTTGCGCATCAATCACAAAACCAGACCCTAAAGAACGCACCTTTTGAAATTGACTATCTTTTTGACCATCCTTGGGTGTAAAAAAATCACTGAAATATTCCTCCAGCAATGAATCTTTTGGGATAACGGGTACCGAGGTGTTTGCATCCTGTTCTGTTCCTTCAACAGTCTGCGCCGTGGAAATATTCACAACTGTTTCCAAAAGCTCAGAAGCTAAATCAGGAATAGAAAGCAATGCCTTGCTTGTCTCGGCTCCCCAAGACAAACTCACTGATCCTGATAGAAACAAAGTCACACAAAAAACAACTCTTGTGATAAAAAACTTTAAAAACGTATTTTTACTCACGACACTTCTATCCATGACATGCCTTTAATCAAAGATGCAAAGAGCCCCACTAAATTTATCTACGTAAAACCAGCACGGCTCGATACTCTCTACCACTTTTACCATAAAAGAAAATGGTCACAGATCATTCTTTTCATGCAAAATCTCGTATCTGCAATCCATTATTTTATCTATTCTCTCCCGATTTTGGATCAGTTTTACTGAGGCCAGTATTCATTGTCGGTAAGAATGCTTTATTTGCCTGCGGCGGATTACGAAAATAGAAAAAGAAATCCTCATTTGGAGAAATCACCATCGGTGTTTTCTCTAAATTCTTGTATTGTTCCATCGCCAACCAAAAATCGTAAAAAGACGGATTAGCCTCCCTCGCATTCAATAAAAGACGAATACTTTCAGCTTGACCTTCACCACGGGTAATTTCAGCATCACGCTTTGCAGCTGCTACAATTTCTTCATATTCACGATTAGCTTCTGCCACAATACGATCTCGCTCCTGCTGACCACGAGCCCGGATATTTTCCGCAGCAGCTTCACGTTCAGCTGCCATTTGCCGATAGACATCTTCTGAAACAGCATCAGTCAAATCGGTTTTACGAATACGCACATCAACAATGGCAATACCCAACGAACCTGCATCTACAGAAAATTGCTTCTGTACTTCAGCCATCATCGCGCCTCGTTCATCCGATAAGGCTGCTTTAAATTCTCGCTTACCATAAACAGCACGCAAAGCGTCAATAAACCGTGGTGCAAGGTTTTCACGTGCCGCAATTTGTGGACGCCCAGAAGCAATGCGCTGTAAAAACAACTTAGGATCTGTAATACGGTAAATAAAGAACGCATCCACCTCATAATACGCACCACCACGAACCTGTACAGATTGTGTAGGAACATCGTAACGCAATAACCGATTATCAACAATGATCATCTTATCGATAAAGGGCGCCTTGAAATAGATTCCAGGATTAGATTCTACCTGAACAATTTGTCCAAAACGCTTAATTGCTACTTGTTGACGAGGATAGACGATAAATACGGACATCCACAAAATCATCAAAACAAACACTATAGCACTAAAAACAAACAAAAAGCGAGATTGCTGCATAATTAATCTCCTCCAGAAATACGAGAATCTAAGAGTAACGCAGGACGCGCTGCTGTTGCCTTTACTTTTTCCGATGACTTGCTACGCAACAATTCATTCAAAGGTAAATAAGGCACCGCTGGAGAATTTGCCTGATCAAGAACCAGCTTATTTGGTGAAGAAAGAATCCGCCCCATCGTCTCCATATAGAGACGGTAGCGAGCAGCTTCTGGTGAAATCGCAGCCTCTCGAGCTATCGCCTGAAAACGTTCAGCACGCCCTGTTGCCTCTTCAACCATTTGTGCCTTTTCACCTTTTGCGATTTCCCGTGTGCGTGAAGCTTCACCATTTGCTAAACCAATTTTCGTAAAACGCACACGATTCCCCTCTTCAATCATTCTTCCACGTTCCTGCTCCGCCTGCTGAACAGAATTAAACGCAGCAGCAACCTTTGTCGGAGGAGCAGCTTCACTGATAGAAACACGGCTTATTTCGACACCAAGTTGATATTTATCCACAGTCAACTGGATAATCTTTCTAACGTCATTAGCAACTTCTTCTTTCTTGTCACGTAAAACATCATCAACCGGCCGCGAACCAATGACCTCACGCATTGCACTCTCAGCAACTTGGCGGACAGTTCCCTCTTGATCATTCACATTGAATAAAAACTGACTAGGGTATGAAATCCGATAATAAACGGAAAAATTAACATTAACGATATTTTGATCACTCGAAAGCATTAAACCATCACTTTGTTGCGCCTGACCGGGCTTCCCACCAATCGCGATTGTTTTTTCCGTTAAAGGTACTTTCATATAGGTCTCAATTGGCCAAAAATGAAAATGCAACCCATCACCAATAATGCCTTCTTTAGGGATGCCAAAGCGCAACTCTACCGCTTGTTCATTTTGCTGAACAATATAAATTGACTGGTATAGCCAAAAAAACACAATAAGCAGAAGGAATAAAACAGAAAAACTGCTTCTCCCGAATTGTTTAAACTGATCCTGCCCTTTGCGCAAAATTTCATTAAGATTAGGACCATTTTCGCCACCAGAACCAAAGAGATTCTTAGCTGGTGTCTTTTTGTCACCACTGTTTTTATCGCCACTCCACGGGCCACCACCATTTTGATTTGTCCAGGGCATTATCACCTCTTTAACTGATTACCACTACTCGAACACCAACCATTTGCTTGATCTTATAGGGTGTCTCTTACCTCATTACAATACAACTGATAAACCCTTTCACTTCATATTACAAAAAATTATTTCCGCTCATAAACAACAAAACGTGTCGGATGACTATCTTTATCCCCTTTTGGAATATCTTGTGTTTGCACAATAGTCCACTTTTCTTTATCAAAAACAGGAAAAAAACTATCACCTTCTATAGAAGCTAAAACTTCTGTAAGGAATATTTTATCAGCCATATGCAACCCTTGTTGAAAAATTTCACCCCCACCAATAATAAAAATTTCCTCTACATCATTTTGAGAAGCAACATTTGTTGCAAGAGAACAAGCTTGCGATAAAGAGTGAGCAACATCAGCCCCTTCAGCACAAAAGGTACAATCACGCGTAATGACGATATTTGTACGCCCTGGTAAAGGTCTCCCAATAGAATCCCAAGTTTTTCTTCCCATAATAATGGGCTTACGCAACGTCAAAGCTTTAAAGCGTTGCAAATCCGTCGATAAATGCCACGGCATGGCACCTTCACGACCGATAACACCATTTTCTGCAACAGCAGCAATTAAACAAATGGAAATCGTCATATTGCTACCGGCGCTTTAATATGGGGTTGTGCTTCATAATTAAGCAACTCAAAATCCTCAAATTGAAAAGAAAAAAGATCTGTTACCGCTGGGTTTATGCGCATACATGGCAAAGCATTTGGTATACGAGACAATTGATATTTTGCCTGTTCAAAATGATTAGAATAAAGATGAGCATCTCCCAGAGTATGAATAAAATCGCCTACTTTAAGACCGCTTACTTGCGCAATCATCATCGTTAGCAATGCGTAGGATGCAATATTGAATGGAACACCTAAGAAAATATCCGCCGAACGCTGATAAAGTTGACAAGATAATTTCCCCTCCGCAATGTAAAATTGAAAAAGACAATGACACGGAGGCAACGCCATTTCCTCTATTAATGCAGGATTCCAAGCTGATACAATCAAGCGACGAGAATCTGGCGTCTCCTTAATCATCGTTAAAAGATTGTTAATTTGATCAATATGGCGTCCATCAGGAGCGGGCCAAGAACGCCACTGATAACCATAAACAGGACCAAGATTTCCCTTTTCATCAGCCCACTCGTCCCAAATTGACACACCATGCTCTTTCAACCAAGCGATATTTGTATCGCCTTTAAGAAACCACAAAAGTTCATAAATAATTGAACGTAAGTGTAGTTTCTTTGTTGTCAACAACGGAAATCCTGCTTGTAAATCAAAACGCATCTGATACCCAAAGATAGATCGCGTTCCAACACCCGTTCGATCTGTCCGATCAATACCCTGATTTAAAACATGAGATAAAAGAGCAAGATATGATTTCATGAGGGTATTATGTCCGATTCTTCTTATTATAGAAAATAAAAACTGTAAAATCCGTACAAACATAATTCAAATCTTTTTCCAAAAACATCTTACACAAGAAATTATCATGATCTAACTAAATTTTTGATGCAAAAGATAAAATACTATAGACAGCTTCTAAAAAAATGACATAAATGAACAAAGATGGATGAACATCAAATAAAGGGATCGACTATGGAAAAACAAGAAGCTTTAAAACCACATGATACAAGAAAACGTATCTGGGCTATCGTGTCCAGTGCATCAGGTAATCTAGTAGAATGGTATGACTTTTATGTTTATTCCTTTACATCTATTTATTTTGCATCACAATTCTTTCCCTCAGATGGCAATGACGTTACGCAACTTTTAAAAGCGGCGGGTGTTTTTGCTATTGGTTTTCTTATGCGCCCAATCGGCGGATGGCTTTTTGGCTTCATTGCCGATCGTTACGGACGCAAACGCTCAATGCTTATCTCTGTTTTTATGATGTGTGGTGGTTCGTTCTTAATCGCCCTACTTCCTACCTATGAAACCATTGGAATGGCAGCAGGAATTCTTTTACTTTTACTCAGAATGCTTCAGGGGCTTTCTGTCGGTGGTGAATATGGTACAACAGCAACTTATATGAGCGAAATCGCCCTCAAAAATCGCCGCGGATTTTTTAGCTCTTTCCAATATACCACACTGATTGGTGGTCAACTTCTAGCCAGTCTCGTTATATTCATTTTAGCGCTTTATCTCACCGAAGATCAGCTAAAAGCGTGGGGCTGGCGTATTCCATTTGCCATTGGTGGATGCGGTGCAATTGTTGCGATTTATCTACGCCGCACACTCCATGAGACAACGACCAAAGAAAGTCGTTCTAGTGCACAAGCTGGTAGTATTAGGGGACTTCTGAGCAACCACCGAAAAGCTTTCTTTCTGGTTATTGGCTTTACAGCTGGAGGATCGCTCACATTCTACACCTATACGACTTACATGCAGAAATATCTGATCACAACCACTGGCTTTGATAAACATACAGCCACAACAATCATGACAGCTGCACTCTTTGTTTTCATGTTACTCCAACCCCTCTTTGGTGCTCTTGCAGATAAAATTGGAACAAGAACTTCACTCCTTATTTGGAGTGTCTTATCTATTATCTTTACCATTCCTGGACTTAATATGATTGGTAGTACTGATAGTACATGGATTGCTTTATCAGTCATTACTGGAATGCTCTGCATTATGAGCTTTTATACATCTATCTCTGGCATTGTAAAATCAGAAATGTTTCCTGCTTCAGTACGAGCAATAGGAGTTGGGCTCTCTTATGCTATTGCCAACGCACTGTTTGGCGGTTCTGCTGAATATGTCGCACTTGGATTAAAAGATCTTGGATATGAATCTGTCTTCTATTTTTATATAACCGGCATGATGATTATTGCATTCATTGCTGTTCTCTTAATGCCAGATGCTCGCAAAAAAGGGTATTTACAAGGAGACGATATTCATTAACCTTTAATGTTAACAAACAAGGATTTTAACAAAAAAGCCCAGAGTACTGGGCTTTTTTTTATATTCTTTCCGATAGAAGTTTAAAGCTCACAATTTTTTATCCCTTCAAACACTCTAAAGAAGCAATGTTCCCTCCTGCACACGCCGCTTATAAAAATAAATGGCTTCATATTATTATGTAATAAATACTTCTTTAGCTGAATTTAATTCACTGAAGATAAAAAACGTTTGATTTATTTTAATATTCCCATGCCCACTCAAAATCGAAGAAAAGTGATTATCTTTCAAGATAATTTTATCAATAATAAAGATTACACTCATGATTTTGTTTAATACGTTCTTAATGGTACCCCTCATGCAAAACAAATTCTTTCATGAAAATAGAAAATACCATTATATTATGAATTCGCACACTTTTTTGAGAAACATTTCTCAATGCACCCAACTCCATTTCACAACGGCACCCATGAAGGACATAACGTAAAAGCCCCGTAAAATATAAACATGAACATTACTCTCTTTACACTTAATAAAAGTGCAAGCCGCTATCATTATACTTTTGACGAACTCTTAATATTGTACTCCCCCTTAACACTTAAGCTCATTCATAAAAAGTATTTTAACAGATACACCAACCTCGCATGAAATAGTCAATAACATCATTTTACGAAACAACATCAAGCATATAAACTAAAGAGTATCATATCTTCATAAACACTCTGCATATGCAAATAATTCACAATCAAACAAAAAATAATATTTCCTTAAGGATAGTAAAAAGCGTATGATTTACGCAATGTAACAACACCATGAGCCCAAAACACCACTGATAGCTCTAGAAAAAATCTTTATGTTTCCCTAAAAAATTATCATGATACAATGGCGTTTTTATAATGCACATCGTAAATAGCTTTAAAAGAAGAAAAGTTATAAATCTAAAAGGGGAATACTTCATGAATAATCAAACAACTTTAGATCCACATGATACAAGGAAACGTATTTTTGCTATCATATCCAGCGCATCAGGAAATCTGGTAGAATGGTACGACTTTTATGCTTACTCCTTTGCATCGGTTTATTTTGCATCACAATTTTTTCCTGAAGATGAAGATATTGTTACACAACTGTTAAAAACGGCAGGAATCTTTTTTATTGGCTTTCTTATGCGTCCAATTGGAGCATGGCTCTTTGGATACATTGCGGATCGTTATGGACGTAAACGCTCAATGCTTATTTCTGTTTTTATGATGTGTGGTGGCTCTTTTCTCATTGCCATACTTCCCACTTATAAAACCTTGGGAATAACAGCAGCATTTCTTCTCCTTTTAGTCCGTATGTTTCAAGGACTTTCCGTTGGCGGTGAATATGGTACAGCAGCAACTTATATGAGCGAAGTTGCACCCAAAAATCGTCGCGGGCTCTTTGCTTCTTTTCAATATGCAACAACGATCTCAGGTCAACTTCTCGCAAGTTTTATAATATTTATTTTAGCCATTTACCTTAACGAGGATCAGTTAAAAGCATGGGGATGGCGTATTCCCTTTGTCATTGGTGGCTTTGGAGCAATCGTTGCAATTTATCTGCGTAGTTTGCTCCATGAAACAACAACCCACAAAAGCCGCTCTGAACAACACGCTGGTAGTCTTAAAGAACTTTTTCGCAATCATAAAAAAGCTTTCTTTTTGGTTGTTGGCTTTACAGCTGGTGGATCTCTCACATTTTATACATACACCACTTATATGCAAAAATATCTGATCACAACCACGGGCTTTGATAAACAAACCGCAACAACGATAATGACTGCCGCCCTCTTTGTTTTTGTGCTACTCCAACCCCTTTTTGGTTCCCTAGCCGATAAAATTGGAGCAAGAGCTTCACTCATTAGTTGGGGGGCATTATCCATTATCTGCACCATTCCTGTACTTAAAATGATCGGTAATGCCCATAATCCATGGACAGCACTCTTAATTATTATTGGAATACTCTGTGTTATGAGTTTTTATACGTCCATTGCTGGTATCATAAAAGCAGAATTGTTCCCTGCTTCAATCCGAGCAATTGGTGTTGGATTTGCTTTTGCCATTGGCAACGCACTCTTTGGCGGTTCTGCTGAATATGTAGCGCTTGGATTAAAAAATATGGGATACGAATCTGTTTTCTTTTTTTACATCGTTGGTATGATGGTCATTGCACTCATCTCTATTCTTCTTATGCCCGATATAGATAAAGGAGGATATCTCGATAAAGACGATAGACTTCATTAAACTTATTTTCTGAATAAAAAAGCCCAAGAAATTGGGCTTTTTTTGATCTCCTCTCCACCCTAGTAAAGAACGAAAAGCCCGCCCTACATTCGTCTTACAAACAACTTAGTTTCTCTTAAATTGTCTATAGTTACTGCCCTCTTTATGTAATTTACTTGATAAGATTCTATGGGCAGCCCTACCCTAAATATTTATCACGATATCTAAAAAACACCTCATACGGAAAACCTTATCTGAGGCTTACCTCACCCTCCTAAATGATGATGTGTTATGATACAACAAGATAAGTAAGGACACAAAAATCCCCTTTTACGTTATTTAAGCTTTATGAAATGTCTTCAGTTTTTGGGCTTTCTGCTCATAAAGACCATCTCTTCTATAATCTTCCGGTATGATTCCAATAATTGCATTCTTCTCATCAAGTTTAAAGGTATCTTGATCTACTTTTCAATGTTCTCTCCCTTTAAATGCAATGTGATAACTTTTTATTCTACAACACAAGTAAAAATCTTAAAACGAATGACAACATAACTCTAATAAATCATCTTAAAGAGTTTCCCTAAGAAATTATTATAATACCATTGAATTTTTCTGGAAATCATAAACAATTATGTTTAGAAAATATGAACTATAAATCCAAAAGGGGAACAATTCATGAAAAATGAAACAACTTCAGCATCACAGGATGCAAGAAAACGTGTTTTTGCTATTATAGCAAGCGCATCAGGAAATCTCGTAGAATGGTATGATTTTTACGTTTACTCATTTGCATCAATTTATTTTGCATCACAATTCTTTCCCTCCGATGGTGATACGATTACGCCACTGTTAAAAACCGCAGGTGTGTTTTTTATTGGCTTTCTTATGCGCCCTATTGGAGCTTGGTTTTTAGGGTTTGTCGCCGATCGTTATGGACGTAAACGCTCGATGCTTATATCCATTTTTATGATGTGTGGTGGCTCTTTTTTCATCGCCATACTTCCCACCTATGAAACCTTAGGAGTAACATCAGCAATCCTTTTACTTTTAGCTCGGATGATGCAAGGACTTTCAGCAGGTGGTGAATATGGTACAGCAGCCACTTATATGAGCGAAGTTGCCCTCAAAAAACATCGTGGGCTTTTTGCTTCTTTCCAATCTGCCACCCTTATTACAGGTCAACTTCTTGCCAGCTTCATTATATTTATTCTAGCATCTTATCTCTCTGAAGATCAGTTAAAAGCATGGGGATGGCGCATTCCTTTTGTAATTGGTGGATTCGGAGCAGTGATTGCGATTTATCTGCGTCGTTCTCTCCACGAAACAACCACGAAAGAAAGCCGCTCTCACAAACACTCTGGCAGTCTTAAGGAACTTCTCACCAAGCATACAAAAGCCGTTGTCGTAATTGCATGCTTTGCATCAGGAGGATCACTCACATTTTACACCTTTACGACTTATATGCAAAAATATCTGATCACAACCACCGGCTTTGATAAACATACCGCAACAACGATTATGACAGCTGTACTATTTATTTTCATCCTATTCCAACCCATAGCTGGTATCATAGCCGATAAAATTGGAACAAAAACTTTACTTATCATTTGGAGTATACTCTCTGTCATCTTTACATTTCCTGGACTCTGGATAATCGGTAATACGCATAGTATATGGGTTGCCTTTTCCGTCATTATTGGCTTGCTCTTCATTATGAGCATGTATACATCCATCTCTGGTGTCGTCAAATCAGCAATGTTTCCCTCTTCAATACGCGCATTAGGCGTTAGCATCTCTCATGCCATTGGCAACGCCTTATTTGGTGGTTCTGCTGAATACGTTGCGCTTGGATTAAAAAAGTACGGTCATGAATCACTCTTTTATTTTTATATAACCGTCGTGATGATCATGGCATTCATTGCTCTTCTCTTTGTCCCGAGTATGCGTAAAGGAGGCTACCTCCAAGAGGATGAAAAACATTAACCCTTTTTATCAACGAAAAAGCCCAAGAAATTGGGCTTTTTTTATCATTATCACAAATTTAATATTGTTTAAATTTTATGAAGTGCATTAAGTTGCTTAGCAACTAGATAATAAAAAGTCATACGACTTTTTCTACGCTCTCCAGACATCATCTCAGCCACTTTTGAAACAGCCATTTTAGCACTCTTCTCATTGGCTTCTAAAACATCTTGAACCCATTTTTCAACACGTTCTAACTCTTTTGGATCCGATGTAGCAACAAGCGCTGCATCCTGCTTTTTCATCACTAAAGCTAAACGACGGCTAAGTCGTTCTACTGCTGCCTCATCGGGATTTGAATCATATAGTTTAATATCTGCTAAATTATTTGTCATTTTGCATCATCTCCTCTCCAAAAATGAGCGGACTATACTTTACAGCCGCATCATATAGCTCCATAAATAATTAGAGGATTAAAAATATTAACAACCCCCCCTTTTCCTAAGACTGTTCTTCATCTATATTTAGAGGGCTGGTTTACCAGCTATGGTAATAAATGGACGGTGAAATAAACCTATTGGACCCGGGGGCGGTACCCGGCGCCTCCACCAAAATATAAGAAACCAAAATTATATTTTGGTGGGGGCGAAATAGGATCGACAAGGGTGTAAAGATCGCTCTTTTACTCGGCATTGTACCACCGTTATCGGGCTAAATGAGTAGTTGCAAATGACAACTATGCGGAAGCACGTCTCGCTGCTTAAGGTGGTGTGAATGTTTCAATTTAAGTCTTAAACCGTCGCAGGTTTAAGCGGGGTTCGGAGGCACCTGGCAACAGAAGCCTTCACTTTTTTAAATGTTGTTGATTGATCTTTCAGACATTATCAGACATTATTTACCATAGAGTTTCGTATTTATTCGATTTATTGAGGTGCATCGTAGAAAAAATCTGCTAATTTAAAATATATTCTGTCACACAATATCAATACGCCCCATTCTGCTACGTGAAATAAAAGGAATAAACTTCGATGGTTAAAGATCAAATCCGTTACGATATTCTCGTTCAGGATGCGCTTCGTGGAGTTATCCGTAAAGTTTTATCGGAAGTTGCCAAAGCAGGTCTTCCGGGAAATCATCATTTTTTTATAACTTTTTTGACAAATGCCCCAGGCGTTAAAATTTCTCCTCGGCTAAAAAATCGCTATCCCGAGCAAATGACAATCGTCTTACAACATCAATTTAGAGATCTCAGTGTTTCAGAAACAGCTTTCGAAGTAACCCTCTCTTTCAGGGAAATAACCGAAAAGCTCGTGATTCCTTTTACTTCCATTCAGGTCTTTTATGATCCTGTAGCAGCATTTGAAGCAGCATTTGATCTGCCCTCAAATCTGACCTCTGGAGAAAGTGAAAATTCAGAAAATACCTCAACTACGCCTATTACCTTATCAAACAAACAAAAAAAAGAAAATACGCTTACAAAAGAACAAAATCTCAGTACAAATAAAGAACCTTCAAATAACGATGCAAAACAAAATCAAAGTGCTGATGTTGTCTCTTTAGATTCCTTTCGGAAAAAATAATTTTTCTCATGACTGAATTGATTAATCTTCGCCAATTTCGAAAACAAAAAAAACGTACAGAAAAATCTCTTTGTGCTGAGCAAAATCGTTATCGTTTTGGACGAACAAAAACTGAAAAAAATTTTGAGCAGCAAAAATCTTTAAAAATGCAAAAATTTCTTGATCAAAATCGTTTGCGAAACGACGAATAAAGGTGGAAAAATGCACGAAAATAATTCTATCGATTGGTCAAAAGTCATTCCACGAAAGATATCTGTTCGCGTTGATGGACACGCAACAAGCGTCTCTTTAGAACCACCATTTTTAGATATTCTAAAAGATATAGCCCGCAAAAAAGGACAATCTTTAGCCTTTATTATTACCGATATTGATAGCAAAAGACCACAACAAGTAAATCTTTCGGCTTCGTTACGCGTTTATGCCCTTCAAAGCGTTCTCACCCAAAGCCTTTAATATTTGTGCTTATTTTTTTACGTTCTCTTTCTGTCTGTTCAACTGAAACTGTTGTGACTTTTTAAGAGAAGTTTTTTTAATCTAGAACTTCAATAAAAAAAAGACTACAAAAGAGAGATAATGAGTAATTTTTCTGATCATACCATACCTTTCTTTGAAGAAGATTCCCCTCCAGACCATGATAAGAAGAGCTCTGGTTTTTTCTCCCATACTCTAAAAGAACAAAAATCATATAACACAGACTATTTAGAACAACTCAATCCAGAACAGCAACAAGCTGTTATGAATACTGAGGGACCTCTTTTAGTTCTTGCAGGTGCTGGTACAGGAAAAACACGCGTTTTAACAACCCGTATTTCTCACATTTTACGCTCTGGACTTGCTTCTCCTCAGCAAATACTTGCTGTCACTTTCACCAACAAAGCAGCACGTGAAATGAAAATACGTATTGGTGAACTTATTGGAGAAGTTGTTGAAGGTATGCCTTGGCTTGGAACCTTTCATTCCACTGGAGCTAAAATTTTACGCCGTCACGCAGAGCTTGTTGATTTAAAAAGAAACTTTACAATTCTTGATAGCGATGATGTTCTTCGACTTTTAAAACAACTTATTCAAGCTGAAGGATTAGACGATAAGCGTTGGCCCGCACGAAACCTTGCCATGATGATTGATTCTTGGAAAAATCAAGGACTTTCACCAAAACATATCTCAAAAAGTGATGCTCATTCCTTTGGTAACGGCATGGGACGTGAACTTTATCACAGTTATCAAAATCGATTAAAAGATCTTAATGCTTGTGATTTTGGTGACCTTCTACTTCATTCTATCTCTATCTTCCAACATAATCCAGATATTCTTCGCGAATATCATTCTCAATTTCGTTATATTCTTGTCGATGAATATCAAGATACAAATACAGCACAATATCTTTGGCTTCGCCTTTTGGCTCAACATCCTCAAGGTCAACATGTTAATCTTTGTTGTGTTGGCGATGATGATCAATCCATTTATGGATGGCGTGGTGCAAAAGTCGAAAACATATTACGTTTTGAAAAAGATTTTCCTTCTGCTAAAATTATTCGTCTAGAACGCAATTATCGCTCAACATCTCATATTCTCAAAACCGCCTCCCATCTCATTGCGCATAATGAAGAAAGACTGGGAAAAGTCCTTTTTTCTGCTCAAATAAAGAGCGAGGAAGAAAAGGTAAAAATTCATTCAGCATGGGATTCGGCAGAAGAAGCACGAGCAATTGGAGAAGAAATCGAACGTGCACAACAAACCGGTCATGCATTAAATCATATGGCTATATTGGTACGCGCATCATTTCAAATGCGTGAATTTGAAGATCGCTTTGTAACACTTGGCCTTAATTATCGCGTTATTGGTGGTCCTCGTTTTTATGAGCGAATGGAAATACGTGATGCCATGGCTTATTTACGCGTTGTTGTCCAACCCACTGATGATTTAGCTTTTGAGCGTGTTATTAATACACCCAAACGCGGCATAGGAGATGCAACCCTGCGCATTCTTTATGAGAGTGCACGTGCACGTGCTGTTCCTCTCTTTTCTGCTGCCGCTGACATCATTGAAACAGATGAATTAAAGCCTAAGGCACGCAGTGCGTTACGAAGCCTTATTGAAAACTTCCGCCGCTGGCAAAATATGCTTCAAGACACTCCTCATAGAGAACTTGCCGAGATCGTCCTTGATGATTCTGGTTATACAACCATGTGGTTAGAAGATCGTTCACCAGAGGCTCCTACAAGACTAGAAAATCTTAAAGAAATGATTCGTTCCATGGAACAATTTGAAAATCTTCAAAGTTTTTTGGAACATGTTGCACTCGTTATGGAAACGGAAAATAATGAAAATATGGATGCAGTCAACATCATGACACTTCATTCAGCCAAAGGGCTTGAATTTGAAACAATTTTTCTTCCAGGTTGGGAAGAAGGACTCTTTCCCCACCAGCGCTCATTAGATGAAGGTGGACGTTCAGGATTAGAAGAAGAACGGCGTCTTGCTTACGTAGGTCTAACAAGAGCAAAAAAACATTTGCATATATGGTTTGTATCGAATCGAAGAATTCATGGACTTTGGCAACCTGCTCTTCCCTCCCGTTTTCTAGATGAATTACCAGCAGAACATATAGAAGTTGTAGAAATGGAAACATCCTATGGTGGTTATGGAAAATCTTCCTTTCAACATCACGATTCCTTTTATAATGACTATGCAACAGCAAGACAAAAGCGTGCACAAAAAAACAAGAATATTGAAGGGAAAGTTATCTCTCAATCAATCTCTCATACACCATCAGATTTTTCTGTCAATGATCGGATTTTTCACATAAAATTTGGTTATGGTTATATTACAGCAATAGACGATCATAAATTGACAATAATGTTCGAAAAAGCCGGAGAAAAGCGTGTACTAGATAATTTTGTAAACAAAGCTTAATTACAAGCAAACCATGATCCGTTTTTCCAAGAGATCATTTTGTTTTATTCTGACTATCATTTCCATTTGCGAACAAAGGCTTCAATGGGCAAATTTTGCATATCAGGCAATGCGTCGTGAATTTTATCAAGTGGCCAATCCCACCAAGCCATATCTAAAAGGCATTCTATCACATGATTGGGAAAACGCATCCGCAATCGCTTAGCAGGCACCCCAACGACAATCGTATAAGGCATAACATCTTTCGTTATAACAGCGTTCGCGCCAATGATAGCGCCATGACCAATTGTCACTCCAGGCATAATAACCGCACCATGTCCAATCCACACATCATGCCCAATAATAACACGTTTTGCACAACGCCTTTCACGAAAACCACTATCTAATGCCATATAACGAAAATATTCGTTTGGACGATAGGTTATTTTATGCGTTGAAACGCGCTCCATAGGATGCTCCAACGCATTCATCCGTACATGAGATGCAATAGAACAAAAACGCCCAATATCGCTATAAATAGCCTCACTATTACGCTCTAAATAAGAAAAATCTCCAACGGTTACATCCCGTAAAATCACCCGCTCATTAATTTCCACATAGCGCCCTAATTTACAACCATGCAGCCGCGCTGTCGTATGGATACGAGGTTCACTTTCATGAAATCGAAGATCTTTCTCAATATTCATACATCTTTCACCAATGTTTTATCAATAGATATGGAAAGACATACCAATCAAGCCAATAAAATCAACCATGAAACAAACATTGCAAAACAAACCTGCCGATGTTACAATTTCTCGATCTATCTAAGAGAGTCAAACTATGAAAAATGTAATACGCATCTTGGGGCTGACAATCATATTTCTTGCAGGTGTTTTTATTTATGATACGCTGACAAATAAGCCTTTAGGTGATAACTTTACTCTCACTGATTCTAATGGAAAAAATATTACTGAGGCTGATGTTCGAAGCAAGCCTTCAATAATTTTTTTCGGCTTCACTATGTGTCCTGAAAGCTGCCCTACCACACTGATGAATCTTGATCGATGGCTTACAGCCCTTGGGCCTGAAGCTGATAAATTAGGTATATGGTTTGTGACTGTTGATCCTGAACGTGACACACCAAAAGTACTCCATGATTATCTCAGTAATTTTAACAATAAAATTGTTGGCATTAGTGGAGATCCTGATAAAGTTCATAAAATGGTCAATTCTTTCAACATCGTTGCTGAAAAAGTCCCTGAAACAGATGGAAACTATACATATAACCATACAGCAGCAATTTTTTTACTCAAAAAAGGTGGAAAATTAGCTGGCGTTATTCGTTATGACACGAAAGAAAGCGATAGCGAATTAAAAGATGAAATCGCCATTGAACGGTTAAAAAAACTCATCTTAAACTAAAAAAAGCCGATCAAAAGAAAGAACAGCATGTCGCAACAAATTCGCCTCTATTATACTGCTTCTAAAAATGAAGCAGAACGGTTCTATACCCTTATAGAAACAGCCTTTGACGAAGAAGGTTATCCTCTTGCTCTTACAGAGATAGATGAACAAAATGCTGTATATGAGCTTTCTCTATATGTCGATCAAGACAATCAAGAGAACGCATTAAAACATTTTGCAAGCGTTCTCTCTATAGATTTTGATAAAATTAATATGGAAGTTTTACCCAACATTGATTGGGTACAAAAAAGCCTAGAAGGACTAAAACCTGTGCAAGCCGGTCCTTTTTTCCTTCATGGAAGTCACAACCGAAACGCCATTCCAGCAAATGTTCTCCCTATTGAAATTGAAGCTAATCAAGCTTTTGGCACCGGACATCATGGAACAACAGCCGGTTGTTTAGAAATGATTGCCAAAGTCATGAAACACGAAAATCCCCAAAATGCCCTTGATCTTGGTACTGGGAGCGGTGTACTAGCCATTGGCATAGCAATGCTCAAACCAATTACTGTGCTTGCATCCGATATTGACCCAATTGCTATTCAAGTTGCACAACACAATATCGAATTCAATGGTGTCAATGAATATGTTACAGCTATTACAGCAACAGGTTTTGCCCATGATGCAATTGCATCACGAGCCCCTTTTGATCTCATTGTTGCCAATATCCTTGCTAATCCGCTTATTGAACTTGCGCAAGAAGTGGTAACGGCACTTCAAAAAGGGGGATCACTTATACTCTCTGGAATTCTTGAAGAACAACATGCCCATGTTTTGGAGACTTATATAAAACAAGGACTGAAGCATATCGAAACATACCACCGGCAAGGATGGGTTACGATACACCTGAAATAAAATAAAAGAAAAGGACGTCGTTATGTATCAATCTTTTGAGGCGACAACAAATCCTGCTTATGCAGCAGAACGCATTTCTTGCCTTCGTAAAGAACTCGATCACCTTGGACTCGATGGTTTTCTTGTTCCGCGGTGCGATGAACACCAAGGAGAGTATGTCCCTCCTCATGCTCAACGCCTTAGCTGGTTAACCGGCTTTACTGGATCAGCTGGGATTGCACTGATTTTAAAAAACAAAGCCATCATATTTACAGATGGGCGATATAAGCTCCAAGTTCGCCAACAAACTGATCCTGATATTTTTAATTATGAAGATCTCATAACTTGTCCTCCCTCACAATGGCTTGAAAAAAATGGTCAAAAACTTTCTATTGGCTTTGATCCATGGCTCCACACGATTGCTGCCACCGATGCATTAAAAAACGCATTAGAAATGAAAGCAGGTGGAAAACTTGTAGAAGTTCAACATAATCCCATTGATCTGCTCTGGCATGATCAACCAAAATTACCACAATCTGCCTTATCAATTCACCCTCTCAAATATGCTGGGTGCGATACAGATGAAAAACTCGCTTTGATTTACAAAGATATACAGCAAACTCATGCAAATGCTTTTATTTTTACAGACCCCTCTTCCATTGCATGGACATTCAATATACGGGGCAATGATGTTTCCAACACGCCTTTTTCCCTTTGTTTTGCTCTCATTCCACTTAACAAAACACCAGCTTTATTCATTGACAGCAAAAAACTTGGTGTAGAACAGAAACAATATCTAGAACGTTATGCAAAATTATATGAACCAGAACAGCTTATTCCCAAGATCAAAGAGTATGTTCAAAAAGGGACAGTGTTTGCCTTAGATCCACAGCTAACATGCGAAAAATTACGAACTGTTATTGAAGAAAAAAATAGCTTTTTTATCACACTTACCGATCCTGCTGCTCTACCACGTGCCATTAAAAATGACACAGAACTCAATGGCGCACGCAAAGCGCATCTACGCGATGGTGTTGCCCTAACCCGTTTTTTTTCTTGGTTAGATAAACAAATACCAGGGTCAATAAGTGAAATTTCTGCTGCTCAAAAATTAGAAGAATTTCGCATAAATACAGCAAAAGAAATGGGAGAAAAACTTGAAGATCTTTCTTTTGATACAATTTCAGCAGCAGGAGAAAATGGTGCCATTATTCATTATCGTGTAACAACGCAAACAAATAAACCACTCAAAGCCGGTGAACTTTACCTCGTTGATTCAGGTGGACAATATCGTGATGGCACGACTGATGTCACACGTACAGTAGCAATTGGGAATATTGGAGAAGAAGAAAAACGCTGTTTCACTCTTGTTCTCAAGGGCATGATTACTCTTTCAACTGCTTGCTTTCCCAAAAGAACCCGTGGACAAGACCTTGATGCTCTTGCACGCATTGCATTGTGGAAAGCTGGTTTTGATTATGCCCATGGCACCGGTCATGGTATTGGATCTTATCTTTCTGTCCATGAAGGACCGCAAAATATTTCTCGTAAAGGGTGCCAAGAACTCATCTCCGGTATGATTCTTTCAAACGAGCCAGGCTATTACCGCGAAGGCGCTTTTGGTATCCGTCTTGAAAATTTGATGATTGTGAAGCCAGCACAAAAAATTGATGGTGGAGATATAGAAATGCTCTCGTTCGAAACACTCACACATTGCCCCATTGATCGACGGTTAATCCTTCCAGAGCTTTTGACACAAGAAGAACGACAATGGCTCAATGATTACCATGCGCGCGTTTATCAGATGAATGCACCTTACTTAAATGAAGAAGATAAAAAATGGGCAAAAGAAGCAACAATGCCCCTTTAAATGAAGCAACCTATAACTTTTACCCTTTCTACAAAACACTACACCCTTCTCTTTTAAAGAGAGAAGTGCGAATTTACCATCAGCAAACACAAAAAATATTTCTACAAGATACTTCAAGTTTTTTGCTGGTACGGTAAACGCTAACCTCGGTGAAGCAAGATGAGATACACCTATACGCGGTAATACTTATCTTGGCGATCTCCATCTAGACACTCTCATATCCCTAGTTTCTTTATATGGAAACTTTCGTTATATTTTGTAACCCTCCGCATCGTATTTCTAAAACACCTATTATAACCAGCTTATTACGCTGTTTGGATTCAAAAATTCTGCATATTTATTCGAATAAATTTTACCTTTTTGTTTGCTTCACAATGATAATTTATATTATTTTAATTCTTGAATCATTTACAATAGCTGTAATTCATTATAATACATATTGCTACAATGAAATAGAATCTGCCATGAAATAAAATTAAGTATTTAGAATTAAAAGAAGGAGCATGATGATAACATCAGCGTTAAGGTTTTTTATTTATTTGCATAGTTAACAATACAATATTATTTTCTAGACTATTACTTACTGTTGAAAAAACGTTATCCACAATATAGATAGTTTCCAACTGCACAGTATAAAAACAACATATATGGAGGCATGTGTTTTTACCTGAATGTGTTATTCAGCTAAAAATTAACAACAATAACAGAGGATATAAAAACTAGATAACACAAAAACAGTCACGTAAATAAAGAAGATTCAAATTCTCTACAGAGTTTTACAAATGCTCTGAAAAATACACAATAAAACGTGTGTCTTATAGCTTATTAGTTAACAAAATCTTAAGCACAGATCTTAGTAATCTATATCCTTTCCTTATCCAGTATTTTAGAAATAAAGTGATTATCCTAATGCGTGTAATTTTATTTTGTTCCGTAATATTATTATTTGGATACTATATTGGACCTTCTGTATTGAATGAAATTACTAAATTTAAGCGAGTTCCTATTGCTGTATTTTCTGAAAATCAAGTCATTACTCCAAATCAGTACGATAAATTATATGAAGAATACGTAAAGACACAATATCCTGATAATATATACGAAGAACGCCTAGAAATTGCGAAAAAATATCTAGATAATAAGAGTTATGGTGTATATCATGTTCTAAGCCCTGGTATGATAGTGCTAATTCCTGAAAATATAAATCTTATCCATGCGAAAGTTGTTTGGTGTGCATGCCTTGTGGACTTATTACAGGGAGAGTATACTAAAAAATTTCCAGCATTATCCCTACCTACATACATAAGCTACGTTCTCAATATAATTGGAAAGAAAGCGATTTCATTTGGGCAAAAAATTTGGTCATGAACTCGACAGATCCAATGTTTGGATATGCACGAATGGTATTTAATTCTGAAATATTCTCAGTCCAAATACTAGCTCTAATAAATGAAATTTCCTATGCTGAGAAATTTGAGAGAGATGAAGGAAGTCAGGAAAAAAATTATGCTGCTAGACGCATTAGCGAATATCCGAATAGACGCATTAGCGAATATCCGAAATTTTGTAATGAAATTGGACAAGTGTACCATCTAATAATGCCTGATAAGTATAGGTACCAGTAATCTTTTATAAATTCAACATAATAAACAACTCGCATTTATATCCCTTATTCATTTATAGCGGAATGTTTTATTATATTTTGTAATCTTCCGCGTTACATTTCTATTACGTCATTATAATCGGTTTATTACGGCATTTTGGATTAAATTCTACATATTTGTTCAAAAATTTTACCTTTCTTCACAGTAATAATTTATATCTTTTACTAATAATAACCTTGCATATTCTTCATCATAATAGTTTAAGTTTAATATTTAAGCTCAGCGTTAATCATTTTTAATAACTTAATAAATATCAAAATATATTGGCATTCTATGTTTGCAAAAAATAGCCCCTTTATCTCCTTTTTGATTCCAGCTCCCCCAAATGTAAGAGAGATAACCACACAAACAGCATATGCATCTTCTAGAAAACATCCTCTAAACATTATGTTTCTCAATCAGCTGTAGCCAAGCCTCTTCATCAATAACCTCAACACCTAATTCCTCAGCTTTAGCCAATTTGGAGCCCGCTCCAGGTCCTGCAACAAGAAGATCTGTTTTTTTAGAAAGTGAACCAGATGTTTTAGCCCCTAATCGCTCTGCCAATGCTTTTGCTTCATCGCGTGACATATGCGCCAAAGTTCCTGTAAAAACAATGATCTTCTCCGCTATAGGTGAAGAATCTGCTATGATAGGCTCCTCATCAAGAGGAGTTACTTCTTCAAGCAAAACAGATAAAATCTCACGGTTATGCTCTTCTTGATAAAAATCAACAATTGCGCTCCCTACCTGTGGTCCAATTCCTTCGATATTGGTAAGCTCTATCCAAGCCTCATTTCCTTCTTCATTTTCCTTATCACATGGCATAAATGCTTCCATAGCCGCAGTCTCAAAAGCTGTATAATTTTTATAAGCACGTGCAAGGCGGCGTGCATTCACTTCGCCAACATGACGAATCCCCAATGCAAACAAAAAACGGCTCAAAGGAATTTCTCGGCGCGCATTAATGGCATCATACAATTTTCGCACTGAAACAGTACCAAAACCTTCCATATTTTCCAAACGTATCAAAGACTTTTCTTGGCGCCGTTGTAAAGTAAAAATATCGGCTGGTGTATGAATACAAAGCGCCTCATCTTGAGCATAGAAAAAAAACTCTACCTGTTTTTTACCCAAGCCTTCAATATCAAAAGCATTGCGTGAAACAAAATGACGAATACGTTCAATTGCTTGTGCAGGACAAATAAGCCCCCCTGTACAGCGACGCACGGCTTCTCCCACTTCACGAACAGCATGACTCCCACAAGCTGGACACAAATGAGGAAAAATAAAAACAGCAGCATCTTTCGGGCGTTTTTCAATGATAACATCAATAACTTGAGGGATCACATCACCAGCACGTTGTACAATCACGCTATCACCTACACGGATATCACGTCCTTCACGAATGGGCTCTCCTTTATGACCAATTCCCTTAATATAATCCTCATTATGCAAACTAGCATTGGTCACCACCACTCCACCAACAGTAATAGGCGTAAGACGTGCAACAGGTGTCAAAGCTCCCGTGCGACCAACTTGAATGTCAATATCTTCCAAAAGCGCTATCGCTTTTTCTGCTGGAAATTTATGGGCGATAGCCCAACGCGGCGAACGAGAAACAAACCCCAAGCGCTTTTGGAGCATCAAATCATTAACCTTATAAACAATGCCATCAATATCATAGCTTAAAGAATGACGGCATTCTTCGATATCGTGATAATAGCAAATAATATCTTCTACTGTCTTAAAGACTTTTGTTAATGGATTGATAACAAAGCCATACTCTTTTAGCTTTTTCATCATCTCCATTTGACTTTCTGCCAATATTTCACTCACCTCACCACAAGCATAAGCAAAAAATTGAAGTTTTCTGCTAGCGGTTATCCGTGAATCAAGCTGACGGAGAGAACCAGCCGCCGCATTTCGAGGATTGGCAAAGGTTAACTTGCCCTTCTCTTGTTGGCTGATATTTAGTGCTTGGAAATCTTCCCGCCCCATATAAACTTCACCACGCACCTCAATGATATCAGGAAAATCACCTTGCAAAACTTGTGGAATATCAGCAATTGTTCGGGCATTTGCCGTCACATTTTCACCGACAGTTCCATCCCCACGCGTTGCCGCACGCACAAGCTGCCCCTTTTCGTAGCGCAAAGACAAAGATAAACCATCAATTTTTGGCTCCGCTGTTATTTCCAACACTTGTGTTTCTGGAAGCCGTAAAAAACGACGAATACGCTCAACAAATTCAGTAACATCTTCAGAGCTAAACGCATTATCAAGTGAAAGCATAGGCTGTGCATGAACAGATTTTTCAAATTTTTCAGAAATTGGGGCTCCAATTTTATGTGAAGGAGAATCAATACGTATAAGCTCTGGAAAAAGAGCTTCAATTTCTGCATTACGACGACGTAAAGCATCATATTCTGCATCAGAAATTTCAGGCTGATCATCACGATTATAAAGCACATCATGACGTGCAATCTCTTTTGCCAACCACTCTAATTCACGTTCTGCTTCAACAGCTGTGAGATTTTTATATGCATCTTTGTTCATAAAATCTATTCCAAATTACAAGCGCTGCCACATGGGCCTCTCACGCCTCCTCATCAAGTGAATCTCAATAAATATAAGCTTTCTAGTATTTTTATCGCTGACTAATTACCTTTATGCGAGAAGCTTTTGAGCCGCTGCACGCGCTTCTTCAGTAATCTGTTCTCCAGCCAACATACGGGCAATTTCTTCTGCACGCTCATGTTCTTTCATTTTATGAATCGCAGTAACAAAGCGTCCTTTATCATGACTCTCAATTTTTGAAATAAGAAAATGACCATGCGCTTTCGATGCAACCTGTGGAGCATGCGTAATAGCGAAAACTTGGACATGTTCTGATAAGCGTTGCAACCGTTGCCCAATAGCCGCTGCAACAGCCCCCCCAACGCCTGTATCAATTTCATCAAAAATCAGCGTCGGTGCTGATCCTCGATCAGATAAAACAACTTTTAATGCCAGCAAAAAACGAGATAATTCACCGCCAGAAGCCACACTAAGCATCGGCCCAGCACGTGTTCCAGGATTTGTCCGCACCCAATATTCAATACGATCACATCCCTCTGCACTCCGCTTTTCCATATCACTTTGCATTTCAACAATAAATTCAGCCCTCTCTAACTTCAATGCCGGCAACTCAGCCATAACACTTTCAGATAAATGCCTTGCTGTCTCCCGACGCTTTATTGTTAAGGCTTGCGCCAATGTATCATAATTTTTCTTTGCCTGCTCTGCCTCATCTTCAAAACGTGTCAATATGGTCTGAGCCTCTTCAAAATCAGCCAGTTCAGCATCCATTTTATCGCGTAACTGAACCAATTCATCCGCAGAAACTTGATATTTACGAGCAAAACCCCGAAGAGCAAAAAGACGTTCTTCTATCCGTTCCAATTCATCAGGTTCAAAGTCCAATGCTCGTATTGCCACCTCAATACCTTCTTGTGCTGTTGCAAGTGCATGCAATGCCTCATCAATAGATTTCACCACTGGTGCAATAAGTTCTTGCGCCTCAGGAATTTTCCGCTCCAAACGCCTCACCAAATTGGAAAGCACTGGGATTGGTGATTTTTGACCCGTTAAAAGATCATCCGCTTCTTTTATATCCGTTGCTATTTTTTCTAATTTAAGCATATCTGCACGGCGAAGAGAAAGAGCATCTTCTTCACCAACTTGAAAATCAAGCTTTTCAAGCTCTTCTACACACGCACGAAGATAATCAACCTCACGTACAGCGCTCTCTACTTTAAGACGCTGCTGTTGCAAACGCTCCTCACATTCACGCCATGTGTGATAACACTGACGCAAATTTTCCACTTCATCTTCAAGACCACCAAAGGCATCTAATAATTGGCGATGTGTAGCAACATCAACAAGCGCACGATCATCATGTTGTCCATGGATTTCAACCAGCAAACGGCCAACACTCCGCATCAATGCAACACTAGACACCTGATCATTGATAAAAACACGGCTACGTCCATCACTTGATTGCACACGTCGTAAAATAATATCACCCTCATCATCAAGACCATTCTCACGAATAAGTTGACGTGCAGGATGTGAAACAGACACATCAAAAACAGCTGTGACCTGCCCGCGGTCAGCCCCATGACGCACAAGCGAAGCATCACCCCGCCCCCCTAGAGCAAGTGATAAAGCATCAAGGAGAATAGACTTCCCCGCACCCGTTTCTCCAGTTAAAACCGTCAACCCCGCTGTAAAATGAATATCGAGCGTTTCGATCAAAACAATATTATGAATCGAAAGCTGTACCAACATAGAGAATCAACGTACCCTCTTCTTGTCACCACCTAAAGCATTTGAGATCCAAGAAGATTTATGCTCACGTGGTGATATTTTATTCTTCTGCAAGAGATTATAAGAAAATTTATACCACTCACTTTTGGGATAATTACGTCCTAAAATAGCTGCTGCCGTCTGTGCTTCCGCCGTTAAGCCGAGAGCAAGATTAACCTCAGTCAAGCGGAAAAGTGCTTCTTCAATTTGATTTGTATCAGAATACTCTTCAACTACGGTACGAAACCGTCTACTTGCCGCAAGATAGCGCCGCCCCTCTTCATAATAACGGCCAATCTGCATTTCTTTACCAGCCAGCTGTTCGCGACCAAAACGGATTTTATCCTTAGCATCCTTGACATACTCAGAATTAGGATAACGCTCTATAAGAAGCTGCATAGCAGCAATAGCACGTTTCGTATCACGTTGATCACGTGTAACATCAGGAATCCGACGGAAAGAAGAAAGACCAATAATATAGTATGCATAAGCCGAGTCAGTCGACCCTGGATAAAGAGTAATATAGCGTTGAGCCATACTAATTGAATCATCATACTTTCCGAGTCGATAATTAGTAAAAGCACCCATGACCAAAGATTTACGTCCCCAGTCTGTATAAGCGTACTGTTTTTCAATCTTCAAAAACTTCTTCGATGCATCCCCAAGCCGCCCACTTTCAAGGCTAGCAAGCGCCTGATTATAGAGAACATCTGGTGGCTCTATTTTCAAAACATAAGCAGATGGATCAAGGGTATTTTTCTCTTTAAAGAGGCATCCCGCTAACATACAGGTGCTTCCCAAAAGCACCACCCCCAATATCTTGCGTACAATGTTAGATTTTCTATATGTCATATTTCCAATGCACACATGAGATTTTTTCATAGTTTTTCCGGCCTCCACAGAATATCACCTTGTAGCAAAAACAATTTATCAAAGGTTTTATACCATATCACTTTAAAATCCACATAACCAATTTAGCAGTTTAGGTCAATCATCCCCTTAAAAATCAAATAAACGATAAAAAAATCTTGCCAATTTTTTTACTTTTTCTCTAAAAAGCTTTTTTCATAATATGATTCGTCTGCCAAAACAGCCTTCACCAATTGCGCATTAATTCTATGCCCACTACAATAAGAACGAAATAATCCAATAAAAGGTGCCCCAAGCAAAGCAGTATCACCAATCGCATCAAGCATCTTGTGCCGAACACATTCATTCTCCCAATAAGGACCATCGGGATTTAAAATTTTATCATTAAGGTCGATAACAAGAGAATTTTCCAAAGAAGCGCCTCTCGCCTTTCCAGAAAGCCTTAATTCTTCCACGTCTTTGATAAAACCAAAAGTGCGCGCACGTGACAAATCATCCCTAAACCCTCGTGTGGTAAGATCAAAACTGAAATGTTGCTTACCAATAACAGAAGAAGGAAAAGAGATCGTTATATCAAAACGACGTCCATCGAATGGCAAAAGCTCTGCAACACCATGAGCTCCTTCAACCCGCACCGGCTTTTTTATAATGAAATAAGAACGCAACGCATTTTGCTGTACAATACCAACATCTTCAAAAGCTTGGCAATATAGCCACGCTGAACCATCCAAAATAGGAATCTCATTATGTGACACTTCAATAACAAGATTATCCAAATTATAAGCAGCAATTGCCGCCATCAAATGTTCAATTGTTTCAACCCTTACATCTCCATCTCCAAGTACTGTTGATAATTCAGTTTCTCCTGTTTGCGATGCATGGGCTTGAAATATTTTCTCTGTTCCGTCTAATCCACAACGCTTAAAAACAATACCACACCCAACATCCGCTGGACAAACCTTTACCACTGACAAACAGCCACTATGAACGCCAATCCCCTTAAATGTTACTGCTTTTTTAAGAGTAGACTGATATTTTGGTACTAAATTCATCATATCATTTTATTAAATTGCTTGTACATCTTTTAACAAAATTTATAAAACTATAAAAAATATTCATAGTAAATAATAAAAAAAAACCGCTTATTGTAAGCGGTCTTTTTAAAACAAAGTATTTTATCCAAAAACAGTAATATATTTTACTGTATAATTTTTAACTGAGCATTAAAGAAATAATAAAATTTCTTACTTTACCTCATTTTTCATCAATTAATTTGCCTGACGACGTAAAAATGCTGGTATTTCCAACTGATCTTCTTCACTTATAAAAGTACGCTGATCTTGTGGTACCTGAGGATGCAGCTCACCAGATCGACGTGGAACATAAACAGAAGCATCTTGAGAAAGCGCCTGAGAGTTTTTATTGTAAACATGAGAATCTTTCTGCTGAGACGATCTAACAGCAGGCTCCAGCCTCGCTTCTGGCTCAGCTTCTTCACGATGTGTCAAGCTCTGTTTCAAACGCTGCCAAAGATTACGAGGACCCTGATCCGTCACAAATGTTCTTTGGCTTTGTCCATGAGCAACAGGAGGAAAATCCTTTAACTCAGGCATACGCATTGGAGCGCGCGCTTGCATTTGTTGCATTTGTTTTGGTTGCACTGGCTTTTCTTTTTGCTTCACAAGCCCTGTCATCTCATCAAGAACATGCGCTGTTGCCTCCATACTCACAGGAGCCGTCATCGCCTGTTGAGAACCACGGCTTACTTGCATACGAGGCACATTTGATCTCTGTTCCTGAACAGCATTTGAACCATACGCAACAGCATTCGTGGCACTTCGTGTCGTCATTGCTTCTGCAGGTTGTGCAAAAATTTGACTTTTGGGACGGAACTGTTCTCCGGTTGATTTACCCTTCTCTATTTCAAGTGATTCGATCACTTCTACCATTGACTCAGAACGCAGAGGCGATGATTGAACATGAAAAGAACTATGTGACGTTCCAGGATCGCTCTTGCGTATTGAAGAAGCAGGCCTTTGAATCTGAGGATGAGAGGACTGAACCACATCACTAACTTCACGATCAATACCGGTGGCAACCACAGAAACACGAATAACACCTTCCAATGACTCATCATCAATAGCGCCAAAGATCACATTCGCATCAGCATCTACTTCTTCACGAATACGATTAGCAGCTTCATCAACCTCAAAGAGAGTCATATCACGACCACCCGTAATAGAAATCAATAAACCACGCGCCCCACGCATAGAGGTATCATCCAACAATGGATTTGCAATAGCAGCTTCAGCCGCAGCCAAAGCACGCCCATCACCAGATGCCTCACCCGTTCCCATCATGGCTCGACCCATTTCGTGCATAACAGAACGAACATCAGCAAAATCAAGGTTAATCAAACCCTCTTTAATCATCAAATCCGTAATGGAAGCGACACCAGAATAAAGCACTTGGTCAGCCATAGCAAAAGCATCAGCAAACGTTGTCTTATCATTTGCAATACGGAAAAGATTTTGATTGGGAATAACAATCAATGTATCGACAGACTTTTGTAATTCTTCAATACCAGCCTCTGCCGTTTTCATACGACGTGCGCCTTCAAACTGAAACGGCTTTGTCACAACACCAACAGTCAAAATACCTTTTTCACGCGCTGCGCGAGCAACAACGGGAGCAGCCCCTGTTCCAGTTCCTCCCCCCATACCAGCAGTAATGAAAACCATATGAGAGTCTGCAAGATGATCAATAATTTCATCAATACATTCCTCCGCCGCCGCTTGTCCAACTTCAGGCAAAGCCCCAGCACCCAAACCTTCTGTCACAGCTGCCCCAAGTTGGATAACACGTTCAGCCTTTGACATAGCCAAAGCCTGTGCATCCGTATTTGCAACAACAAAGTCAACTCCCTGAAGACCAGCATTTATCATATTATTCACGGCATTCCCGCCACCACCTCCAACACCAAAAACGGTAATGCGTGGCTTCAATTCCGCGATATCTGGCCGATGCAGATTAATCGTCATTTTCTTTTCCTTCTCATAAGACACCGCAAGCCAAAGCGATGAAATTTATCCAACTAGACTTAACTAAAAACTCTCACGCAACCACTGACCAACACGCTGAAAATATCCACGCGTGCCCATCGATAAATGATTTCCTGCCGCCTGCATTGTTTTTTCTTCAAAACCCACCAATTGCGGATAAATTAACAACCCAACAGCAGATGTAAACGCCGCCCCTTTTGCAAGAGAAGGAAGCCTCGAAATACCTAAAGGCCGCCCGATACGAACATTTCTTCCTAATATAGTACGTGCCATTTCTGGCAATCCTGTTAACTGGCTTGCTCCCCCAGTCAAAATAACACGTTTACCAATGATGTGACCAAAACCAGAACGATTTAAACAATCACGGACCATTTCTAAAATTTCTTCAACACGCGCACGAATGATACGCCCAAGAACCGCGCGAGGATATTGAGTTTCACGCTGTTCACTCCCAATTTCTGCTACATTAATCATTTGCCGCTCATCAGCACTTGTTAAAAGTGCTGAACCATAAACAACTTTTAAACGTTCCGCCTCTGTTAAAGACATAGAAAATCCGCGCGCAACATCAAGAGTGACATGATGCCCCCCAACAGCAAGAGCATCTGCATGAATAAATTTCCCCTCAAAAAACACTGAAAATGTTGTTGTTCCACCACCAAAATCAATACATGCAGCCCCTAAACGCGCCTCATCATTCATCAAGACAGCAAGACCACTTGCAAAGGGAGTAGCAACCATTGCTTCAACACTCAAATGTGCACGATTAATACAAGTTTCCAAATTACGCAAAGAGGCTGTTTCTGCTGTTACCACATGCACGTCGACACCAAATGTTTCCCCTGCCATGCCAATAGGATCAAAAATTCCTTTATCTCCATCCAATACATAAGAAACTGGAACTGAGTGCATAACATGACGTTCAGCATCAAAGGCTTTACGCGAAACATCTGAAAAGGCCATACGCATATCACGCTTGGTGACTTCACGACCATTCAAATGAACCTTTCCATTAATCAAAGCACTTTGTAATCGACTTGAGGAAAAATTCACAATCACTGAATCCACCACCAAACCCGCCATTTTTTCTGCCGCATCAACAGCCAATCTTATTGATTGTTCTGCTGCAAACATATCCATGACAACACCGGATTTAATACCACGTGAACGCTGCACTCCAAAGCCTAGAATTTCCGTAGAATGTGTACGACCATGTAAATAGTGTGCATGCTTCAAAGGACGCAAACAAGCAATAAGACAAACAATCTTACTTGAACCGACATCAAGTACCGTTAAAAAACGTGTTTTACGCCCCTTCAAATGATGTGATCTGAGTAGCATCATAGGCTTCCTGCCTTTCGCGCTTTTAAAATACGTTCTTCTTCTGCTACAGTAGTATGATAACGCTCCAACGTTTCATCTGATAAAGAAACAGTAATTCGATCAGCAAGACGTAAATCAACACTGAGAATATCGCGAGATAAAAGATCTTGCATTATACCGGACGAAAAAAGAGAAGAAAGCCTTTCAAGAGCACCATTTTCAGGCAACATAACGCGCATTCCATTATTCAAAACAAGATCCCAACGTCTATCACCTACCCGCACAAAAGCACGAATACGATCATATACTTCCGGATAGACTGACAGCGCTTGAATAAACACTTTAGCAGCATTTTGTGCACCCTGCCCAACCACAAGAGGTAAATCCCGAACAATTTCCCCTTTAAAAGGCACAATGACACGACCTGTATTATCAACAATATCCATTATGCCATCATGTTGCCAAATGGCATAGGGTTCACGCTCCACGATGGAAATGCGCATTCTATTGGGATAAATTTTCTGAACATTAGCCGATTGCACCCAAGCCTGTTTTTCCAACAGAGAACGCGCTCTTTCAACATCAAAAGTGAATATAGAAGGCGCAACATCAAGTTTTAAAATTTTAAAAATATCCTGCTTTGCCAAGCGCTTATTACCGCTTATATCGACATGAGTGACCACAAAACTACTATCCAATATGATCGTATTTACGATCACAGCCATCTGACCACTTGATGAAAGTCCATAAAAAGCCGTAACAAAGAAAAACCACACAACAGCAAAAGAGCCAAAATGGCGTGGAATATGAATATTGACAAAAACAAACTCAAACATAAACCGAAGAAAACGACGATAAAGACGTGGCAAAGCCGGCACTGAAAGCACCTCCATCGGAACATTTGTTTTATTAACATTCAACGCATACATGATGCGTCCTCCACCATCCATTGAACAATATCGCCGTAAGTACGGCCGCTCGCTTTTGCAATATCAGGAAGAAGAGACGTCGAGGTCATACCTGGTTGCGTATTAATTTCAAGCCAAACCAATTCTCCCGTTTTTTCATCAAAACGAAAATCAGAACGGCTAACACCTCGACACCCTATCGCCTGATGGGCTGCTAAAGACATTCTTTGCACACTTTGGTAAATATTTAGTGAAAGTTGTGCAGGACAAATGTGAAGAGAACCACCCGTTTTATATTTTGAGTCATAATCGTAGAATGGAAAGTGTTTATCGGGAAGAATTTCACACACATCCAGCACTTCGTTCCCCAAAACAGCACAAGTCAATTCACGACCAGGAATATATTTTTCAATCATCACCTCATCGGCATACCCCCACTCAGCTCCCCCAATATTATGTGGCGGCGCAATTTCATTTCCTTGAACAATGACAACACCAAAACTTGATCCTTCACACACAGGTTTAATTACATAAGGAGGCTCCATGGGATGCGTTCGACCCAAAGCAAAGCGGCTCATGATACGAGAAGGAGCAACACAAACCCCAACATTTGCAACGATAATTTTTGCACGTCCCTTATCCATTGCCAAAGCAGATGCCATCACGCCAGAATGAGTATAAGGAATTTTTAAATATTCAAGAATCCCCTGAATCCGGCCATCTTCACCAAATGGACCATGCAACGCATTGAAGGCAATATCGGGCTGCAACTGTTCAAGAACAGAAGCAATATGAGCATCAACATCCACGCGGCTCACGCGATACCCCTGCACCTCTAAAACATCAGCACACGCCGCCCCTGAAGATAAACTTATAGACCGTTCAGAAGAAAAACCTCCCATTAACACAGCTATATGTTTATCTTTCATAATAAATCACCCTCTTTCGCATACTATATGTAGTCTATATAGAATACATCAGCACTACATACAGGAAAAACAAAGTTTATCCTTGCGAATCAATAACCTAGCATTTTGCATAATGAATCAGACTCAAAAGCTTGATGCAAGAGATTCTTTGTTAATTTATTGATTCTTAATAGAAATTTTTTATTATCTCTTTGAAATGACTCAATTTTTTATTTTCACTTTTTTAGTGAACAATAAATCAATGAAATGGATCAAAAGGAGGAACACTTCGACCACGCTCAAATTGACCAATACGCTCTATTTCCCATTGTAAAAGGTGGGCTGAATTTGCAAAAACACGCGCACGCACTGTTTCTCCCAATGCTTCAAGATCATATCCTGTTGCTTGCCCTGTATTGATCATAAAATTACAGTGCATTTCACTCATTTGAGCGCCACCAATCCGTAAACCACGACACCCTGCTTCATCAATCACGCGCCACGCAGATCCATTCTCAGGATTTCTAAAAGTTGATCCCCCTGTTTTTTCGCGAATAGGTTGCACTGTTTCTCTGTGGAGGGCAACTTCATCCATAGCAGCACGAATATCATCTTTATTGCCGAGTTTTCCTTCTAATAAAGCAGCCGTAAAAATAAAATCTTTAGGAATATCACAATGGCGATAGGAATAATGCATATCTTTCACACTCAAGATATGACGTTGCCCTTTACGATCCAGCGCATAGACCTCGACAACACGCGCTGCGGTTTCAACACCATTCGCACCCGCATTCATTTTGAGAGCTCCCCCAAGACCTCCAGGAATACCATGATAAAAATGAAAACCTGCAATCTCAGCTTCTAAAGCGGCAGCAGCTAAATGTTTATCCGCCGTACCAGCACCAACTAAAAAGCCTTTTGGAGAAACTTGTTTCACTTGCCCAAATTTTTTTGGCGAAAGACGAATCACAACACCAGGAACCCCCCCATCACGCACCAGAAGATTAGAACCGATACCGACAATTGTGACAGGAATAAATTCAGGCAAATTTTGAAGGAAAAGAGCTAAATCTTCCTCATCAACAGGCTGATAAAAAAGTTCTGCCAACCCACCAGTGCGAAACCACGTCACCTTACGCATCTCAACGTTAGGTGTAAGCTTGCCTCTTATACCCCCTAACAGTGGTTGCAATTGCGCCAATAGCGCCTCACCATCAATGTGCTGAAAATTTATCATGACCATCCAATACCGCTAACTGATGAGGCAAAGCACACGCCCATTGTGTGATATTGCCAGCACCAAGAAAAACCACATAATCCTCTGCCTGAGCAAATGTTGAGACAAGAGACACAACATCTTCCAGACCATGTATCAAGCGCACATCACGATGACCAGCCATTTTAATATGCTCTACCAATTCTTGAGAACCAAATCCTACAATAGGTTCTTCACCAGCCGCATAAACGGGCGTAATCAACACTGTATCTGCATCATTAAAACAAGCAGCAAAATCATCAAATAAATGATACAAACGCGAATACCGATGGGGTTGTGCAATCGCAATAACACGCCCTTTTGCACTCTCACGTGCAGCACGCAAAACTGCCTTTATTTCAACAGGATGATGTCCATAATCATCAAATATTTCAATGCCACGCCAACTTCCTGTTCGCGTAAAACGCCGTTTTACTCCGCCAAATTCTGCTAAGCCCCTTTTTATAGCTTCATTTGAAATGCCAAGTTCATGCGCAATAGCAATCGCCGCCGTTGCATTGGCAACATTATGCTGCCCTGCCATGGGCAAAAGCAAATTTTTTAACTCAATCTTTCTTCCTGTTTTGCGTGAGCGAACAAGAACATCAAAATGCGTTTTTTGACCATCCATCGAAAGATTAAGAAAACGAACATCCGCTTGTGGATTTTCACCATAAGTGATCACCCAACGATCATCAATACGGCCCGCCAATGACTGAACCTCTGGATGATCAAGACACAAAACAGCAAAACCATAAAAAGGAACATTTTCTACGAATTGCCGAAAAGCCTCACGCACAGCATCAAAATTTCCATAATGATCCAAATGCTCAGCGTCAATATTGGTAACAACAGCAATATCAGCAGGCAGCTTTAAAAATGTACCATCACTTTCATCAGCTTCAACAATCATCCAATCGCCATCTCCTGTACGAGAATTCGTACCATAAGCATTAATAATACCGCCATTAATCACCACTGGATCAAAATGACCAGCATCAAGAAGGGCTGCGACCATTGATGTGGTTGTTGTTTTACCATGTGTACCACCCACCGCAATTGCACGCCGAAACCGCATCAGCTCCGCCAGCATTTCTGCACGTCTGACAAGCGGCAAATGTCTTTCCTTTGCAGCAATATACTCAGGATTTGTTTTTTTAACGGCAGTAGAAAAAACAACAACCTCTGCATTCCCTAAGTTTTCAGCACAATGACCTATATGAACGTTAATTCCTTTTTTCCGCAAACGTTCAACATTTGCACTTTCAACTTGATCTGACCCTTGAACTTTATAGCCAAGATTATAAAAAACCTCCGCAATTCCACTCATACCGATCCCCCCGATTCCGATAAAATGGATAACGCCTATATCAAGTGGCATTTTCATTAAAAAGCTCCTCTTTTATATTTGACAACAATCGCCCTGCAATTAAGGATTCAGCCATATCAGCAAGGCGACGGGTTGCATGAGGTTGTCCAACTTTTTTTGCAGCAAGCGCTTGTTTTTCCAATAAATGGGGCGCACAACAAGCGTGCATTAAAAGAGAAGAAAGCTTTTGTGCATTTAAATCTTTTTCTGATATAATTTGCGCTCCCCCCACACGAGCAAGCAAAGCTGCATTGGCAGCCTGATCATGATCTAAAGCATGGGGATAGGGAACAAGCAGAGCAGGTCTACCAATCACCGCTATCTCACAAACGGACGAAGCCCCAGCGCGCGACAAAATAAAATGAGCATGTGCCATACGTTCAGCCATATCATCAAAGAAAGGAGCAACTTCTGCTTGTACCTCCATATCACGATAGATTTTGATCAACCTTCCTGCTTCACCGCGGACTTGCTGTACAATTCGTAAACGTTTACGGTTCTTATCATCAAATAAAGCAATAGCTTCTGGAACAATATGTGAAAAAGCAGAAGCCCCTTGGCTACCTCCAAAAATCAAAAAATTAAATGGCTTTTCTCCCTCTGAAGAATGATAAGGAATTTTGGCCGCCTTCAACACAGCCTCACGGACAGGATTCCCCGTCAAAAGTATTTTATGAGCATAAGCGCCATTTGGTGACAACAAACCACCAGCGATTGCACGCACAAAAATTGCCAACATCCGATTGGCACGCCCCATAACAGCATTTTGTTCATGAATAAATGTCACACGCCTCGTTAAAGCCGCAATAAAAAGAGGAGGAAAGCTCGGATACCCCCCAAATCCTCCAACAAGAACAGGACGTAATTTATAAAACAACGCCAACGATTGCCCCATACCCCTTAGCAAAGACCAAAACGTCTTTATCAGAGCAAAAGGATGGCGTCGTGTAAATGTTGCCGATGAAACGATATGAATATGCTCTTCATCAAAACACCGAACAAAAGGGCGTGCTCTTTCATCTGTTATTAAATGAACATCATATCCACGCTGCCTTAATTCAACAGAAAGGGCTTCAGCAGGAAAAAGATGTCCACCTGTACCACCAGCCACCAAAACAATAACTTTTTTATCATTCATAAGGAGTATCCAAGGCAGAAGAGGAAGAAAAAGCTGAAAGGCGCGCTTCTGGCCAACGACGTGTTAAACTAAGCAAAATGCCCATTGAAAACGCAATCGCCACCATCGAAGAACCACCATAAGAAATAAAAGGCAATGTCATGCCTTTTGGAGGAATTAAGTGAAGATTAACGGCCATATTAATAGCTGATTGAAAGCCAATCATCATTGCTATGCCAGTAATACCAAGACGTATAAAGCAATCACGTGTATTCATGGCTATATACAATGAACGCATAACGATAAAACCAAAAAGCATCATAATTAATAAACAAAGAATAATACCATATTCTTCAGCAGCAACGGAAAATACAAAATCTGTATGGCTATCAGGAATAATACGTTTTACTGTTCCCTCCCCAGGACCTTGCCCAAACCAACCACCATTCAAAATAGCCTCACGTCCAACATCTACTTGAAAGGTGTCTCCTTCACCTGTCAAAAAACCATTGATACGCTCACGCACATGATACAGAAAAAGATAAGCTAAAACAATTCCTCCAGCACCTAAAATGAGAAAGAGAAAAATAACGGCTAGAGGCACACCAGCAATAAAAAACAAACCACCCCATGTTGCACTTATTAAAAGTGTTTGTCCAATATCAGGCTGCAAAACCAGAAGCACACAACAAATGCCATAAAGTACAATCGCTAACGTATAACCTAGAATTCCCCTCCTGCGTATCTGTTCCGAAAAAAGCCAAGCGGACATAACCACAAAAGCTGGCTTCATAAACTCTGAAGCCTGTACAGAAAAACCAAAGAGCACAATCCACCGCCGTGCTCCCTTTAATTCTGGACCCCAAAATAAGGTTGCAACCATAAAAGCAAGCGTTACAATAAGCAAAAGAGCACATAAACGACGAATATTAGGAATTGAAAAAAAAGAAATAGTCACCATCGTAAAAAATGCTGAAATGCTGAAAATGATATGCCACCGAACAAAATAAAAACTATCAGCAATTCCGATTTTTTTTGCAATCGTGGGGCTGGCAGCAAAAGACAACATAATGCCAATCCCCATTAAAATTAAACAAGCTGCAAAGACAGAGCGATCAATCGTCCACCACCAATTAGCAATTGGATCTCTATCTGCACGCGTCACCATGATATCCACCTTATCCATTTTATAAATTATCTCAAAGTGATATGGTTCCCCAGCCTGTTTAACAAACACTTTAAAAACTAAATTACATAAAAAAAGATTCTGGAGTCTTAACGCAAAAATATTTTTTTATAACTGATGCTTTTTTATTGTAACTGCATCACAAAAGAGACAAATGCTTCGCCTCGCATTTCATAATTTTTAAATTGGTCATAACTTGCACAAGCAGGTGACAAAAGAACCGTCACCTCTTTTTCCTTACAACCCATTGCGTCAACAGCTGCTTCACGCACCGCATTTTTCAAAGTTAAGCTCATAGAAAAGGGAAAAGCAGATCCAATAGTGCGAGCAAATTCTTCCGCCGCGCTCCCAATCAAATAAGCTTTACGAATTTTAGGAAAAAATTCTCTAAGAGACTCTATCCCTCCCTTTTTTGCCTGTCCTCCAACAATCCAAAAAATATCATTAAAGGTGGAAAGCGCAGGAGCTGTTGCATCTGCATTAGTCGCCTTGCTGTCATTGATAAACAAAACCGCCCCCATTTTACGCACCTGCTGCATACGATGATCCAACCCTTTATAACTTGCCAAATGCTTGTTCACAGAAGGATCGGTTATTTTTAAAGCCTGCAATGCTGCTAATGCCATAAGGGCATTTTGCGCATTATGACTCCCACGTAACACCGCCATAGGAGCAAGATCTGCAAGCATATGACGCTGTCCTTGACGAACAGAAAAGAGCTTTGTTCCATCTGCATAAAAACCATTTTCAACAAAATGATCCTTGGAAACTGCCTCAATTTGCTTCCCATCATGAAGTAACTGTTGATATAAAACCCGACAAGCTGCATCATCAACTGAAATGAAAGCCTGAGAAGCCTGAGCAATCAGATGCCTTTTGGTTTGCACATAACAGGCAAAACTCCCATGTCGATCAATATGATCAGGTGTTAAATTCAATAAAAGTCCAATGGTCGGCTGAAGAGAGGGAGTAAGATCAATTTGAAATGATGAACATTCAATCACATAAATACGTTTTTTAACAAATGGCTTAAGCGTCAATATTGCCTTTCCAATATTTCCCCCCATCTGCACATCATAGCCCATTTTTTCCAATAAATGCGTAAGCAAAGCCGTTGTTGTCGACTTTCCATTCGTCCCCGTAATCGCAATAAACGGAACATCTTGGTCACAAAAACCATAATGCTGTAAAAAATCATGGCGTGCACGAACAAACAATTCAATATCACCAATAATTTCTATATTTTTTTTTCGTGCCTTTTCAACAACCCAATGCGGTTGAGGATAATTTAAAGGAACTCCAGGAGCGAGAACCAATGCAACAAATTCTGACCAATCTTCATAACGGAGATCTCGTGTTGGAATATTGTGCCGAAAAGCCATTTGCACGCTTAAAGGACTATCATCCCACGCCACCACTTCTGCACCACCACACATTAATGCTTGTGCCGTTGCTAATCCAGACTGCCCCAATCCAAACAGAGCAACTTTTTGACCTTTATAACACGTAACAGAAATCACATTCTCACCGCAATTTAAGTGTTGAAAGACCTATGAGAGCAAGAACAATCGAAATAATCCAAAAGCGTATCACCACTTGGCTTTCAGTCCAACCTTTTTTCTCAAAATGATGATGTATCGGTGCCATAAGAAACACGCGTTTTCTTGTTAATTTGAAATAACCAACCTGAATAACGACCGAAAAAGCTTCCACAACAAAAAGTCCACCAATAAGAACCAAAACAATTTCGTGCTTCGTAGCAACCGCAACAGTCCCTAAGAGTCCTCCAAGAGCCAATGAACCAGTATCTCCCATAAAAATAGCTGCAGGTGGTGCATTAAACCATAAAAAACCAAGCCCTGCCCCAACAACAGCTCCCAATAAAACAGCCAATTCACCTGTTCCCGATACATAATGGATTTGGAGATAATCAGCAAAATTCATATTACCAGAAAGATAAGCAATCAGAGCAAAAGATAAAGCTGCAACCATCACAGGAACAATAGCAAGCCCATCGAGTCCATCCGTTAAATTAACCGCATTACCCGTCGCAACAATGACGAAAGCAGAAAAAGGAATAAAAAACCAGCCCAAATTGATAAGATAATCTTTTAAAAAAGGCAAAGCTAATCCAGATGAGCCAACTTTCAAGATGGCAAAAGCAGCAATTGCCGCAACAAAAAACTCCAAGCTTAATCGTGCTTTCCCAGAAAATCCTTTGTCTGTTTGTTTTGTGACCTTAAGATAATCGTCATAAAATCCAATTCCCCCAAAAGAAAGCATAACCAATAGCGATACCCAAAAGTAAATATTCGATAAATTACCCCATAAAAATGCCGATACCACAATGCCGGTTAAAATCATCAATCCACCCATTGTAGGTGTTCCAGCCTTTTTAAAATGTGTTTGAGGACCATCAGCACGAATCGGTTGCCCCTTACCCTGCCGCAATTTAAGAGAAGCAATGATGCTAGGTCCAAACAAAAAGACGATAAGCCCCGAAGTAAGCATAGCCGCTATCGTGCGAAAAGTAATATAACGAAATACATTCACACCTGGAAGCCAATCACTAAACGAAGAAAAAAATAGCATCATGGAACAAAAAAACCTCTTAAAACTATGAAGAAACCGCTTTATAGCGATCAAACAATGCAGTCACAATATTTGATGAACAAAGGCTATTGGATGATTTAACCATAAGCAGATCCCCAGAAGAAATTTCTGCTAAAAGAAGCGATAAAATTTTCTCAATATTTTCAGCATAATGAACCTTAACACCAGCAGACAAATCACTGACTAAAGATTTCATCGCCTCACCAAATAGAAAAACCGGATTAGCACCAGAAAGACGTATTGGTTTTATTAAATCACGATGAAGCTTTTCACTATACTCCCCTAACTCTAGCATATCTCCTAAAATAGCAATTCGCCGCCCCCCTTTCCCTACAGGTCCTGTAGCAAGAAGCTCAAGTGCAGCACGCATAGAAGCAGGATTTGCATTATAGCTATCATCAATGAGATAAAATTCACCCCCATTTGATAAAGACAGTCGATAACGAACACCTCGCCCCTTTTGAGAAGAAAAATGGCGAAAAGAAAGAAAAACAGGCTCTAACTCAACCCCCATAGCATCACAAGCAGCAATAACCCCTAAACTATTTTGCACAATATGGCGCCCAGGAGCACCAATTTGGACCTCCCTATCCCGCCCCCCCATACGCACAATCATAGAAGAACTATCGGTTAGAAGACGTATATCATGCGCTTGATAATCAGCATCTTTAGTCTCACCAAAGCTTAAGATCTTTTTTACACCGCATTTCTTTGCTTTTTGAACGAGATAAGAAAAAAAATCACTATCCGCATTTAAAATGGCAATGCCTTCCTCATCCAATCCTTCAAAAATTTCAGCTTTTGCCTTTGCTATTTCTTCAAGATCCTTGAAAAAACCCATATGTCCTGCACAAATATGCGTAATGAGAGCAATATGCGGACAAACCAGTTTGACCAGAGGGCGAATTTCATCTCTGTGATTCATGCCAATTTCAAAGATACCATAATCACTCTCCATAGGCATCCGCGCTAAAGTGAGTGGAACCCCCCAGCAATTGTTTAAAGAAGCGAGATTCGCATGAACATTCCCAGCCGTTGCAAGTGCTTGTTTCAAAGCTTCTTTTGTCGTTGTTTTTCCCACCGATCCTGTTATCGCGATAATCTTAGCTCTTGAACGTTTGCGTGCAGCTTGTGCAAGTTGTTCTAAGGCTTTCAAAACATCAGGAACGACAATGAGTGGAGCCGATATTTTTTTCATATCCCTCAAACGGTGTTCCGCAACGATAAGAACGCCTGCACCTCGTTCATAAGCTTGCGCAGCAAAATCATGACCATCAAGATGATGCCCTTTAATGCAGAAAAAAACATCCCCTTCCGCAAGAGTACGGCTATCAATGGAAACCCCAGAAAAAGTTTCTGGCAGGCTTCCCATTACAACACCATCAACTGCAGCAACAAGTGCTTGCTTATCCCATAAAGCTGTCATTTCTTTCGGTCCTCTAAAGCTTCTATCGCTTTCAGACGATCTGAAAAAGGATAAGTTGTCTGCCCTATAATTTGGCCATCTTCATGACCTTTTCCAGCAATGATTAATGTATCACCAACTTTCAAAAGCTCCACCGCGTAAGAAATAGCCTCTCCACGATCTGCTATCTCTATTGCTGTTGGCACCGCCTGTAAAATATCCTTGCGTATTTTTTCTGGCATTTCTGTGCGAGGATTATCATCCGTTACAATAACAATGTCCGCTTTATCCGCCGCAATTTTTCCCATCAAAGGTCTTTTCCCTTGATCACGATCTCCTCCACAACCAAAAACAACGATCAAGCGCCCTTGCGTAAAGGGACGAACAGAAAGTAAAACCTGCTCCAAAGCTTCTGGTTTATGGGCATAATCAATGTAAACAAGCGCATTATTTTCTGTCTTTCCCACAAACTCTAACCGCCCAGGTGCCCCCTGCAAAGTTTCAAGCGCAGAAAAAACCTTACGAGGTGAAACGCCCGTTGCAATTGCTAACCCCGCTGCCATAAGCGCATTGGCGACCTGAAAATCTCCAGCTAAAGGCAAATCAAATGTATAAATATTGTTTTCCACACGACACTCAATACACTGTTTTGAGCGTTGATGTTCGACACGATTAATCGTGATAAATTGCCCCTTACGACCAATTGTCAAGACACGGCGGCGCGCTTGTGTAACAACATCAATAACCTTTTGTGAATAAACATCATCAGCAAAAATCAAAGCAGGAGCAGATACAGGCAAAAGTGTATCAAACAACCTCATTTTAGCCCGCAAATAATCCTCTACCCCCGTGTGATAATCCATGTGATCTCGCCCTAAATTAGTAAAGGCACCAGCCGTTAAACGGACTCCATCAAGTCGTCCTTGGTCAAGCCCATGCGAAGAAGCTTCAAGAGCTGCATGAGTCACACCTTCATAAGAAATTTCATAAAGAAGACGGTGCAAGACGACCGGATCAGGTGTTGTGAGAGAACCATAAACATTCCGTTTAGGAGAAACAACACCAACCGTTCCTATACTAGCAGCACAAAATCCAGCATAAGTCCAAATTTGCCGAAGAAAAGAGACAACAGATGTTTTACCACTTGTACCAGTCACAGCAACAACTGTTTCCGGCTGAGATCCGTAAAAACGTGCAACTGCCAACGCTAAACTATGACGAACATTAGAAACACGTAAAATGGGAACAGATAAATCCTCAAGAACAGCATGACAGTCTGTAACGATTGCTCGTGCGCCACGCTTTATCGCGTCATCTATATAGTGTCTTCCATCACTTTTTTTCCCTTGAACAGCAACAAAAACATAGCCCGGCAAAACTTGCCGAGAATCCACACTTATTCCTGTTATTTCTATTGAAGAAAGACTTTCATCTTCAACACATTCTGTAAAAACTGTTCCCAACAACATGATAACGCACCTTTATATTTATTTTACCGTTGTTTAACGAAACTTGAATTGCTCTTTTTACTTAAAAGAGGCTCATATTCTTTTTTAAAATCGGGTTTTACACCAAGAAAACTAGCAGTGCGACGAACAATATTAGCAAGCATTGGTCCAGCATTCATCGCCGCTGTTGCTGAACGCTGTCCCTCTGCAGGCTTTGGTTCATCGATAATTGTTAAAACAACATAAGCAGGATCATCAATAGGAAAAGCAGCAAGAAAACTATTGAAATTTTTTGTTTTAGAATATTTTCCATTTTCAACTTTCTCAGCTGTTCCTGTCTTACCACCTACACGATAACCTTCTACTTTTGCATTACGTCCAGACCCAATCTCACTATTTAATTGATAAAGGTAACGCATATTTTGACTTGTTTTAGCATGCAAAACCCGTTTTGCATGGTGCAAAGTTTGTTCTTTTGTCCGTTTTAAAAATGTCGGAGCAATTAACCAACCACCATTCATTAAAGCAGCAGCCCCAACAGCTGTTTGCAAGGGAGTTGTTGCCATACCATGCCCAAAAGCAATCGTCATAGATTGGATATCCTTCCAATGATGTGGCACAATAGGATGAGCAACTTCAGGCAACTCTGTTGCGAGTCGATCCAGTAGCCCAAGTTTTTGCAAAAAATCACGATGTTTATCAATCCCTATCGCCAATGCCTCTTTAGCAGAACCAATATTAGAAGAATAAATAAAAACCTCCCATAACGTTAAGGGTCGATTTTTTCCATGAAAATCATGAATAGTATACCCACTACTTGCTTTTATTGGCTTTGAAGCATCAATAATACTGTTTAAATGAAAAATATCAGAATCAAGTGCCATGGCGGTCGTAAAACTTTTAATAATTGATCCCATTTCAAAAGCTCCTGCCGTTATCCGATTGAGACGATCACTTTTTAAAGCTTCGATAGGATTTCCAGGATCAAAATCTGGTAGTGATGCCAAAGCCAAAACTTCCCCCGTATGTATATTTAAAATAACAGCTCCTGCAGCAATTGCCTTATAACGCTTCATAGCCTGAATAAGTTCATCATGAACAATTGCCTGAACACGCACATCAATCGAAAGCTGAACTTGTTTTAATGATTCTTCCATGGCAAGACCAGCGGCACGCAAAGCACTCAACCCCGCATCATCAATATATTTTTCCATACCTGCAATGCCCTGATTATCAACATTCACCATACCGAGAATATGGGAAGTTACAGGTCCATCAGGATAAAAACGACGAATTTCAGTCCGAAAACCAATTCCTGGTATACCAAGAGCCATAATTTGCGTCTTCTGCATTGGTGTTAACCCCCGCTGTATCCAAGAAAAACTAGATTTTCTTTTTAAGCGCTTATAGGTTTCCTGCCAATTAAGATCAGGCAAAACTGTTGAGAGCAATTCAATTGTTTCATCCACATCAATAATACGTCGTGGCTCAGCAAAAAGTGAATAAGTTTTAATATCTGTTGCCAATAAACGACCATTACGATCAACGATATCAGGCCGTGCCATCAATTGAAGAACTCCAGGCCCTTTTGCTTCTTCAATCTGTCCACCTTCCAACCCATAAGAAATAAGGCAAGCCCCCATGATGCCATATAAAATTAAAAAGCAGAACAACGAAAAAAGCAAACGTGGACGACTAGAATAGGGACGACGAACAGAAACATTATGATTATTCAACGAATTCTTTAAGCGCTTTTTCTTCTGTGAGAATAAAAAAGTCGATTTCATTACTGCGCGCCTTTTTGGACAACACTATTGATCTGAGAAGCCCGATTATTTGTCAAAATATCTTGATTATCTTCCAAGATATTTTGTTTAATCACTTCTTCAATTTGATCATGTACCCTTACCGGAATGTCTTTAAACTCCACGATTTGACGCGGCTGTATAACCTCTAACCCAAGTTCTTTCTGATAACGTTTCGCAAGTTTTTGCATGCGTGAAGGCCTTATCATCACAGCCCACTCAGCATGAAGCAAACTTACCGTATTTTTTGCTGCAGCAATTTCATGCTCAAGATGAAGAACTTCGTTCATTCGCTTTTGAACATCATATTTTACCTTATAAGTAAGTCCTGCCATACAAATCATAATCAACACTAAAATCATATCAAATGTACGAAAAACTGTCATTTTTTGCTGCCTTCAAAACTGGCAATCTCTGCTAAACCAAATAATTTCATATCTGCTGCAAGAGCCTCTGCTTCAGTCCGTACACCAATACGCAACCTCGCAGAACGTGAACGAGGATTTTTCTGTAACTCCTCTTTAGTTGCCGTAATCCCACCTCTAAACAAAGGAAAAAATGTTGCTGGAGTAGCCTTTATTTCTGGCAGATAGCGTGATCTCATACATTCTCCAGAACGAGCCGAAAAAAATCTTTTGACCATACGATCTTCAAGAGAATGAAAACTGACAACCCCCAAACGGCCTCCAGCTTTTAAAACGCGTTCAGCAGCAAATAAACCACATGCCAATTCACCAATTTCATCATTAACATAGATACGAAGAGCCTGAAATACACGTGTTGCCGGATGAATACGATCTCCCGGCTTACGTCCTATCAACGTTTCGATAGCATACGCCAAATCACCTGTACGCAAAAAAGGCTGCACAACACGACGCTTTTCAATCATCCGTGCAATTCGCCCCGCATAACGCTCTTCCCCTAATATCTTAAAAATACATGCCAAATCCCTTGCTTTTAAATGATTGACAACATCGCTGGCTGTAAAACCAGTCTGAGCCATTCGCATATCCAATGGACCATCTTTTTGAAAAGAAAAACCTCTTTCTGCTTCATCAAGCTGCATTGAAGAGACACCAATATCCAAAATAACTGCATCCACCTTCTCTTCAACGACACGATCGAGCTGTGAAAACGCCATATGGACCAAACGAAGGCGTGGAAAAAATTCATCAACAAGCGATTGTCCCGCGCTGATAGCATGAGGATCACGATCAAGAGCAATCACCTGTGCTCCTGCCTTTAATAAAGCGCGCGTATACCCACCAGCACCAAAGGTGCCATCAATCACTTTTGCTCCAACCAATGGCATAAGCCCAGCCAAAACTGGCTGTAACAACACTGGAATATGGCGTTCAGCTCTTTGATCCTGCTTTATCAAAATAATCCGTCTTGAAGTTATACTGTCTTAAATCAACAGCTCTCTCATGGCAACTGATCTTAGAATAACCTGGCCTTCAACTTTCACATTAATCACAATGAACGAAAAAACTAAAGTTATCCCAAAACAGATCCTAACGCATTATACTTAAAGAAATGTTATTTTTTTTAAACACCCTTTGCTCAAGTGTCCATTTCAAACACACCGACTCCATGAAAGCCTATATGTAACCGATCTTATAAAATATCGCGTATCATCATGAAATATCAGTCGGCCTATAAGCCGGGTTCTGTAGAGTAAAGCTTACACTTTACATGGCAACCATTCATCTGGGACGGATGTTACCATCCGCCTCGTGCAACCTACCCGAATGACTCGCCCGGAAATCGGCTGCAAATTAAATTTTGCACGTCATTTCTATTTGGTCTTGCTCCCGGTGGGGTTTACCTTGCCACATTCATTACTGAATGCGCGGTGGGCTCTTACTCCACCCTTTCACCCTTACCTATAAAAATAGGCGGTTTACTTTCTGTGGCACTTTCCCTAGGGTCACCCCTGCCGGGTGTTACCCGGCACCGTCTTTCCATGGAGCCCGGACTTTCCTCACCTGCCGTATTTCAGTATCAGACAAGCGCGGCTGCCCAGCCGACTGACATACTGATTTATAAAACATTTTCTGCTCCGTGAAAATAGCATCTTAAAATATTTTATGACAAACCTCTCTCACAGATGTTTTTATTTTAATGAAGCCAGATAAGTCTTTACTTTTGCGCAATATTTCGCTGAAATGGAATTCATTTTTTTTGCAGCATGACCTGCGTTATATTTAAGGATTGTACCACACGTACTTCCACCACTGAGTTTATAGGCCCTTGCCAAATAACGCATACCATATTCAAGATTGGTCGCAGGATCGTACAAATCCTGTACAGAACCACTAAAGCCCAACCCTCGTGCCGTAGAGGGTTTAATTTGCATCAAACCTATTTCGCCAGCAGCCCCCTTTATACCTGCCTTATAATTACTTTCAACTTTTACAACAGCATGTGCTAAATTAACGGGAACATTATATTTATTCGCAAGTTTCTGAATAAGAAACTCATAAGGACGAGCAGAAATCTTAGAAGCAACAATCACTGAGGTTTCTCCTGATTCCGCAACATTTAAGACACTATGAGTCCAACTTATATCAAATACAAAAAATACAGCACATGCTGTATTTAACAAGATTTTCAAAAATTGCATTTTCTTTCTCTTCACTCAAACATTCTCAAATTCTAGCCGCAAGTAATTTGCAAATGTATTATACAAAAAAGAAAGCAAAAGAACGTCTTTAAAAAGGAAATAGTAAGACAATTTCAAGCTAAAATTATGAAATAAAAGAATATATCTTTATGCACAAGTCTCAGATTTCTCTATATCATAAAATAAAAAAATAAAAAGACTATAATTAATCTTATAGCGTATCAAATAAAATGATATAATCTATAACTTGCGGCTATCTCTGTTGTATCAATCAATTTTTATATTAAAAAAATAGCATCTGAACTAGATGTAATATTTTTTACATAAGATTATTAATTTTTTTATTGAGATCAATCCCTCAAAGAAAGAGAAACAAGAGCATCTTTTTACCGAAGATGCTCGATATCAAAAAAGGTTCACAAAAAATATAAACCGTTATCAACGCTTCTCTCTGATTAATAAACACCCACTGCACTCTTTATGTCCGATAAAACCTCAAAAAATCACAAAACAAATCCCCCCATCATTGCGCATAAAAAATTCATAAATATACTAAAACCATCATACTCTTTACCAATTCAAAATATTGCAACAGACTTTTAGCTCTCAAGATGTCTCAAAGAAGCTTTTTAATTCCTTTTTAAAAGAGTTTTTATCCACACAAGCCTCTACTTGTGGTATACAAGAAACTGATTTTAATTTTTTCACCATGGATAAATTAAAAATGAGAGGATTTTACAATTCTTAAGATTCTCATTCAATATAAAATGATAAATTATCATTATAAAACAATATACTAAAAAAGTTATATCCGTTTTTATCCCTACAACAAAGCTTAACAATTACTTGGTCTATTTTTTTTGAAAAATGTTAGAAAACTCAATACCCCCAAAGCCTTTTTAAATAAAAATAGACCTCTCATCTTCATTCAAATATTTTTTCTTTGTCACAGACTATCATCTTATTAGTCTTGCACCTCATTTTCAGAAATCATACAAGTGGATAAATATCCTAAAATCCGCAGAACAAAAAAGCTTAAATCCTTTAAAAAATTTTATTTTCTCATATCAAATAAAAAAATAACCGGCATATAAAATGCAGTTAACGTGTTTTATTATAATCAATACTGCTTTTGTCATTGTAGCGATTGATAATGCAATTAACTTGGACCAATACCCTTGATAGACTTTCTATCACTCCTGTAATGATTACAACATTACCCTTATACTCCAATTGCTTACCTTTTGAGAGATAAATTTTGTTAATACCTTACAAATTGATTATCTCCTCGCACTTTTCAAAATTTCACGAAAAGCTCTTTTTCCTTAAAATAAAACCCAAAAGCGCGATTAAAAAAATAGCTAAAAATAAGCATTAGCAACGGAAGGACGAGAAATCGCTTTCGAGAGAGCCATAGCAACAGTTTCACCAGATTTTTGAGCCTGCTCACGACTCTGACCACTTTTAGAAGCAAGCGCAATTACATCACGACGCAGCTGCGCAATAAACAACTCTTGCTGTTGAGGGGTCATTTTAGAAAGATGCTTGATAATATCTGGAAAAGATACGGATAATCTCTCTAATAACTCCTCCTCTGTTACATCAAGCTGCTGAGAAGAAAAAGAAGAGCGACCGGGAAAAAACTGATAAAAAACACCACTTCGAGAAGCAAAAAAGACAGCGCCAAAAATAAAAAATACGAATAAAATAAAAATAATACGATGCGAAAAAGATCCCATTATCTCTTACCTAAAGATCACAGAATACAAACATAGCTTCCTTTTATGATTCCCCTTATAGCATTCAACAATGCCTCAATAAAGAAAAATCAAATTATTAAAAATGAATACGCTAACACTATCCGCCCAATAAGACTCGCCCCTCTATGTATTTAGGTACTATAGGCGAAACAATAACAAATCTTACACTTCCCCCCCTAATAACACCTTACATTTCCTAAAATAATTACAAAAAGCCTGACTGAGGAAATCCTCAGTCAGGCCAGACAATCTAGGGGATCCACGCGGGGGGGGGGGGAGGAGGTTCCCCGATTGTCCTCTTACATCAACCACTAAGATAGCCGATGCAATATTCTTGCTATGGAATAAAATTCTTTAAACAACAAGAAATTCTTATCATCTTCTACGCAAAAAAACATAAAAGAATTATAAATTATTTAAAAATGTTTAAATTTAGGCAAAAAAAGTTCAAAATGACCCAATTTGAAGCAATTTTATTTCAAGAAGCATCAATTAGAATCTACGATCATTATAACTTTTAAATAGTTTCTTTCATAACTCTGATGATCATATTAAAAAACAGTAATTTCTACGTATCCACCCTATAAAAATCAAACTACGTAAAAGTAGAATCACTTTTCCAACAGCAATCACCACAAAAAGAAAAACGTAGATTTTTAAAATCTTACACAAATAACCGTAAAAAATGGAAAATATCTTCTTGCAAGAAAGCTATGAATTATTTAAATTAAAACAATAAATTAGAGAAAATAAAATCTTATCTACCCTTATAAAAAATTTCTGTAAATGATCATTAAAATATTGTTACATCCCTCATGTAACAATCAATGAGGAACTTAAACAGCTTAATCTTATGAGAAAATGAGAACTCTGAAGATATTTGTTTCGAATCACGCCCCATCGTCATTCCAAATAACGATAGACCATTTTACAATAACCAACAGTCTCTAACGCATTTTAACATAACAAACCGAAATCAATGCAGACATTTTCTCTTAATCTCTATCATTTAAATGATCCCGTAAAATAATTACACACAGTAGTTTCTATGCTCAAAAATTTTTATAATCTGTTCTTCTAACGTAAACAATTCATTGATTTACAATCATAACTCATCATTTTACAATTTACATGAGAAACCTCAAGAACGTAAGATTCCCTTATTTTCAATCTTCGTCTATTGAATTAATGAATAGCCATACTATCGCACATCACAAACAAGAAGAAGCATATGGATAAAAAACATAAAACAATGATGCCGGCTTACAACTTTTACTTAAACTAAAGACGATGGTGCCCTATCAATTTTACGCTATACCCACGGACTGCGTCATAAGATGAGCGGCAAACATAAAAAGAAAGAAAATACTTTTGGCAAAAACAATGGACTTATTTAATAACCTTCATAACTTCTCATGATAAAGAGATACGAAACTTTAGTGTAATATCACACTTTTCTTTCCTACTTTCAGCCACAGACTATCCCTAGATCATCGCCGATCTTATTTTTATGAATATAATGCATTGTCTTACCCTTTTACTTTTTCGTCTTTTTAGAGCATCTTTTTGCACCCACACTAAAAGTTCCAAGGCACTCCTTATCTAAAAACCTGTTTTAAAGAGACATTTTAAGATCTATTGGGCACCACCATCTTTGACATTTATGAAGGTATGAGCCTTCACTATGATTATATTGTGCGGCATTATATCATATTGCAGCCGCTCTCACATTTAGAAGATGTATTTTCTTTTACAAACGGTATCATTAAGATAAATACCTTCTTTTGTAGCAGACAAACAGACTCTTTCGGATTCTGAAACAGGAAATTTGAAATGAAACAACATTCCTGTATTTAAACCTCTTATTGAGTCTAAAAAAATCAATGATCTTTTAAAATCAATATATTGGCTAATAACATAAATATGATATCAAGAACACCTTAAATAATGATCCTCATAGGCTTAACTCTATAGAAGGTGCTTCATTATACAGCCTACACGCCGCTATAAAACACCAATACTCCCATATAAAAACATAATACAAATGTAAAAAACAATAGCTTATCAATGATTGAATAAAGTTTTATCTCTACGCTATTTCTTGAGAAAAATCAGAGTATAAAGCACGTTAACAAACGCGATTTATGCAAAATCTACTTGTTTATCTTTAATATCGTCAACCAATAAACGCGGATCACGAGCAAGCCAAAGCGTAGCAATCCCCTCCTCACTGTTTTCATTTTGTATAGGAGTAAGACAAACCGTTTGTTCTAGAACAAGTCCCGCATTTTTAAGCCATTGTTCTATTTGTAAAGCCGAAAATCCAAAACGCATATGCACTTGATCAGAATATGAAGACTCAATTTCATGATAACCAAAATCCACAATCAATAAACGGCCATGAGGACGCAAAACACTTGATATCTCATGAAGGAATATTTCAGGATTTTCAAGAAAATGTAAAACCCAATGAAGAATAACTAAATCAAAAGTTGTATCTCCAACAGACAAGTGAAAAACATTGCTATCAAGCACGACTTGAACCGCATGCGTATAAAGATTAGAAAACAATTTTAAGATAGAGTCTCCACCTTTTCCAATATTCAGCATCGTCTGAAATGGTTTATCGCCAATGGTTTCAAGTAAAGCGTTTTCTACACCATGATCTGCCATATAGGATGACCGTAATACATCCCATTGCAACGCATTTTGTAAGAAATGCTTCTTCCTCGTTTTTTGACGCTGCTTTTTAACATCCTTCAAACGTTTTAAATCATGCGCTAACAACACATCATTCTTTGGTAAAGACGAAAGAATACCCATCACAATGTCTTTACCCCAAAAATCATGACAAAGCTTAAAATAAAGGCTATCCCCCTTCTGATAACGCTCAATCAATCGTGCTTCGTACAATAAACGTAAATATCGTGATATACACGCTTGCGACTGATCAAGAATAAAAATAAAATCAGGAATTGTTAAATCTTCATGATGTAAGAGCCTAAGAACACGTAAATGGCTTACTTCTGCGACCGCTTTCAGCAGCACAATCATTGCATCTAAACTTGCACTTTTTTTCATAATTATCCCCTAAACATTCCTATAAACATTTGTTTATAGGAAAAAAAGTCAAGCATACAACGCATATTCTCATCTATTTTGTTCTCTCTATTTTATCATACTATGAAAAAAATAGACTAATGTAAAAAACGAACAGATCTTATCTCCCTGCTTCTCGTTATAATGAGAATACATTGATTTATAATAATAATTCATTTTTAACTTGAATAAAAAACCGGAATACCGTAGATTTTTCTCATTTCAAATCTATTCATGATAAATCAATCCAAATCATTCTCTTACAGCTCATAAACGGAGGGGACAGATGGATAAAAATACCTTTTATGCCCACCTAAAAACAAGAACTGCATACTATTGAGAAAAAATAACATGATAATGCCAGCTTGCATTTTTATTAAGTAAAGATGATAATGCTCAATGACCAAGGCATTTGTAGAAGTAATACTATACGCTCCATCCCCTCCTTTTCATTGCAGTTTTACAAAAAATAACCGGTTATATATCATGAGTAAAATAACCCTATTTAGGTCATAATTTCATAAAGTGTCTCTTACTCTTTTCAATGAATAAAAACTCCCACAGAGTACACACACACTTTATTTATGAAATAACAAACGCAATAAAATACACTATTATTCTAACAAAGTTGCGATAAGATAAAAAATTCTAGCGTGTAAGAGGTTTATAATTTGCATGCTTAGGATTAAGAGATTCCGCCCCAAGACGACGAACTTTATCAGCCTCATATTCAGCAAAATTACCTTCAAACCATTCTACATGACCATCACCTTCAAAGGCTAAAATATGTGTTGCCAATCGATCAAGAAACATACGATCATGCGATATGATAACTGCACAACCAGCGAAATTTTCCAATGCATCTTCCAATGCACCCAATGTTTCAGTATCAAGATCATTTGTCGGTTCATCAAGAAGAAGCACATTCCCCCCCTCTTTTAGAAGTTTCGCCAAATGTACGCGATTGCGCTGCCCTCCTGATAAATTTGCCACCTTCTGCTGCTGATCTGCCCCCTTGAAATTAAATGCCCCGCAATAAGCGCGGCTATTCATCTCATATTTGCCTAATTTAATAATGTCATTTCCACCAGAAATTTCCTCCCAAACAGTTTTATCCCCCACCAAGGAATCGCGACTCTGATCCACATAACTCATGTGAACTGTTTCACCGATACGTATCTGACCTGAATCGGGCTTTTCCTGTCCCGTCAACATTTTAAACAAGGTCGACTTTCCCATACCATTGGCCCCAATAACGCCTACAATGCCACCAGCAGGAAGTTTAAAAGAAAGAGAATCAATCAATACACGTTCACCATAAGCTTTAGAGAGATTATCAACCTCAATAACAACTTGTCCTAATCTTTCTCCAATAGGAATAATGATTTGCGCCTCTCCAGGACGGCGCTCACGTGCTGATTGAACCAACTCATCATAAGCCTTAATCCGAGCTTTTGACTTTGCTTGTCGCCCTTTTGGACTAGAAGCAATCCATTCTTGCTCACGTGATAAAGCACGTTGACGCGCTGCCTCTTCACGGCCTTCCTGAGCCAAACGCTTGGCTTTAGCCCCCAAATAAGCAGAATAGTTCCCCTCATAAGGAATACCTCTACCGCGATCTAATTCTAAAATCCAACCCGTTACATTGTCGAGAAAATAACGATCATGGGTTATCAAAAGCACAGCCCCAGGATATTCACGTAGATGCCTCTCAAGCCAAGCCGTCGTTTCAGCATCTAAATGGTTTGTCGGTTCATCCAAAAGTAATAAATCAGGTTTTGACAAAAGCAATTTACAAAGTGCAACACGCCGCTTCTCACCACCCGAAAGTTTTGTTACATCCCCATCGGCTGGCGGACAGCCAAGAGCAGCCATAGCCATTTCCACTTGACTTTCTAAATCCCAAAGATTCTGACTGTCAATAATGTCCTGAAGCTGTGCGCTTTCATCAGCCGTTTCCTCGCTATAATTCATCATCAATTCGTTATAACGCTCAAGAACTTCCTGTTTATCTGCAATACCTTCCATCACATTACCACGTACATCTTTGCTCGCATCAAGCAAAGGTTCTTGTGGTAGATAACCACAGCGTGCTCCTTCAGAAATCCATGCTTCTCCGGTATATTCCTTATCTAGCCCAGCCATAATACGTAAAATAGTTGACTTCCCTGCACCATTCGGCCCTAAAATACCGATCTTCGCATCTGGATAAAAAGACAAATGAATATTTTCTAGAACTTTTTTATTGCCGTAAGACTTGTTAAGCCCAGCCATATGATAGATAAATTGACGTGCCATAAATTTCTCTTTATATTATGCGATATTAAAGATTAGGATTTTGAAAAAACTGCTTTTGCTTTTTGAAACTGTACAGTAAATAGCACTTACGTCGTATCAAAAGCTTTCGCTTTATATTGGTACATTTTTTCTAATCTCACAAGCCCCAGTATGGTCCTGAATGCAAAAAAACATCCCCCTAAAGAGCAAAAAGCAAATCTTTTTAGCTGTACCTGAAACCTGTTATCAAACATTGCCTCTCTTTTCCATACCAGATATAACATTGTATTTTTATCGTATTAAACCGACTTATCAATGTAATATGATACCACAAAGAAAAGCAATTCTCTATGCGCCTTCTTTTCTCGCTTTATGGGCTTTATATTACGCAGTAAAAAATCCTTCTCTTTTTTCATCGATTTTTTGCTACGGAAAGCAATGGACTTCACCCCTTGCCTTGATATGGCTTAAATTACGTTTACAAAACGACCGCCGCCTTATGGGATCTGACGTCCCAAGTCCAATGATCATGAAAGCTTTGCATCAACACGTAGCAACAAATGACTACAGCGCACTTCCCATTGGTACGTGGTTACAATTCGTAAAAAACTATAAAACCAATTGTAAAAACTTATCCATCCCCCTCTTTTGGCTTGATAATTATAAAAATAATATCAATATCCAGCACATCATTTCAAAACTTCAAGACGACATATAGCTTTTTAAAAATACGATAAAAGCTCATCTCGTATAGGAATATATTTATGGAAAAAAAAGCCTTAATCGTCATTGATGTTCAAAATGACTTCTTACTAGGTGGAGCACTTGCCGTACCTCAAGGTGATGCTATTTTACCCGCCGTCAATAATCTCATAAATCATTTTGACCACGTTATCTTAACCCAAGACTGGCATCCCAAAAACCATTGCAGCTTTGCTTCCTGTTATCCTGAAAAAAAGCCCTATGATACAGTCATTCTTGACTATGGTCCTCAAATACTTTGGCCTGATCATTGCATACGAGGAACACAAGGAGCAGAATTCCATCCATCTCTTAGAGTAGAAAAGGCACAACTTATCCTTAGAAAAGGCTATAATCAAAAAATGGATAGCTATTCTGCTTTTCTTGAAAATGATCAAAAAACACCAACAGGTTTACATGTTTATCTCAAAGAACATGGTTTTACCAAGCTCATTATGTGTGGCTTAGCAACTGATTTTTGTGTCGGATTCTCTGCTCTTCACGCCATACAATACGGTTTTAAAGTCAGTGTTTCATTAAATGCTTGTGCTGGTATTGATGTAAACGGATCACTAAACACTATGCTTAAAACTATGAACGAAGCAGGGATAGAACTGTTAATGCTCTCCTAAAATATTCTTTTCTCATCTACCATTATAACATTCTGATTTATAATGAATAAATTTTTTTACCTATTTAAGTAAGGAACGGAAATATCGTAAAATTCTCTCATTTCAACCCTATTTCAACACCATTCTCTTAAAACATCACAAATAGGATTGATGTATGAATAAAAATCTTGCAAAAAAAACAGCCAAAAGGCTTCTTATGAATCATTAAATGCAAGGGCAGTTATGATACTGAAAGCTGGTAAAAAGTATAGCGTAAACTTGCACCTTATATTGAAGTCAAAAAGCCTCTATACGTCAAAAGTTATCCAAAAGATTATACATTATTTCCCTCATGGAGGGGAAATCGTGCAATGATCTCCTCTTTAAAACAAAAACATCAATAAGCAATAACATGGCATTTTTTGCACAAAAGACCTCTTTCTATTCAAAGATATGCGATAAACAAAAGTGTGAAAAAGGAAGAAATCTCCATTACTTAGATACAACATGTTTATCTAATTGACGATGCTTAAAACGAATCGAAGAATATAATGCCATTCCAATAATACAGACTCCCACAAGTCCTGTTAAAACTTCAGGAACCGATATAATCGTTTGCAGATACATAATCACTGCAAGAACTAGAATTGCATAAAAAGCACCATGCTCTAAATAACGATAATGCAATAATGTTCCTGATTCAACCAACATAATTGTCATAGAACGAACGTAAAATGCTCCGATACCAAGACCTATCGCAATAATAAAAAGGTTGTGTGAAAAGGCAAAAGCACCAACCACGCCATCGAAAGAAAAACTAGCATCAAGAACTTCTAAATAAAGAAACGCCCCTACTCCCCCGTGAGCTACTGTTGTTAAAGTCTTTTGAGGAGTATCCAAGAGATGACCGACAACTTCAACACCGATAAAGGTCAAAAGTCCATAAAGTGCTGCTAATAAAAAAGTTATTTTATTTTCTGCGTCAATCTGAGCTGAAACAAATAAGATCAAAATCAAAACAATTGCAATATCAATTCCAACAAGCGCCCCAAACTTTTGAGCAGATCTCTCTATAACATTAAGCCAATGCACTTCTTTTTCAGAATCAAAAAAATATTTTAAGCCAACCATCATAAGGAAAGTTCCTCCAAAAGCAGCAATCCCCATATGCGCATCGGTTAAAACTTCAGCATATCGATGTGGTTCCCATATCGCTAATTTGACTGCCGCAATTGGATTAATCCCAACAGCAACGACAACCACCAATAATGGAAAAACAATTCTCATCCCAAATACAGCTATCAAAATACCCCATATAAGAAAACGACGACGCCACAATGGACTCATTCTACTAAGAACACGCGCATTGATAATAGAGTTATCAAAAGATAAAGAAATTTCCAAAATTCCTAAAACAAAGCAAATAAAAAAATATTTAAGAAAACCAGTAATACTTTCCGTTTCAAACCAACCAATAACCCCTCCTAAAAAGACACCAATAATCGTGAAAAAAAAAGCAAACCCAAAATAGCGTAATAGGGACATGATCATTCCTCAAAGTTTATTTTCTACTTCATCTAAGCACACCCAGTACCAATCCAAAGTTTGCATCTCTTTAAAGTTGCATCTATTAATGCAGAGGTGTATAGAATATATATGGTAAAGTTACATGAAAATTCTCTCAAAAAAAGCAAGAGACAAATGTAGCAACAAGGAATTTTGTTTTGAAGTGAATATCAATTGTCAATACAATAAGTGCAAGATTGCTTTCTATCTACACAAATAAAAAAATAACAAGAAATTAAAGCTATAATATTGACATTATATCATAGAATATTAATACATAGTGTGCTTTTATTATTTAATGATTTATACCATGATGATTTACCGAGGGAGATAATTCGTGGCACGTCCTGAAACTGAATCAAAAACCATATTTGGAAAACGTTTACGTTATGTACGTCTTGCTTTAGGCGATCCATCGCGTGAAACCTTAGCTAAAAGTTTTAGCATGACAAAAAATTCCATTGCTTTTTATGAGCGTGGAGAGAGAGAACCCAATCTTAGTGTCTTACAAACATACCGCACGTTATATGGTGTCAATATTAATTGGCTTTTAACTGGACAAGGAAAAATGTTTGACACCGAATATACAAAAGGTGATTTTGACTGGAATTATTTTATTAAAAAAATCGAGGGACTGGAAGAAACACTTGCCGATAGTGATCGTAACGAAAAACTAAATCAAGAAAAAATCGACAGTTCTTATGAAAAATTGCAGCAATATTTGTCAAGACAAGGTTTATCAAATGGTTTTAACTCTAAAACTACAACCTCTCTTATCGATATGAAAGCTAAAATGGCCAATTCTTATACCCTTAGCTTATTCATTGATTTACTCATTCGAAGCGTATCCCAAAAAGAGGTTATAGCTAATCAATAAACGTCTATTTCAAAAGAAAAAGCAAGAAATGATTAAACACCAGTATGGAAAGAAGTATTTTTTTACTTTATCCGTGCTGGTGAAGTTTTATATAATTTATAAACTTTATTTCTGTAACGACAGAAAAATATTTGCGTTGTAAATGAAAGTATAGTGTCTTTAAATTAAAAAAAATAATTTTATAGTATAAAATTCTCATTCATATCTTATTGACAATAAATTTTTTCTTGTTAAAAGAATAATAGCTCTCATAGAAATTATTTTTTAAGGTCAGAAAATTTAAGGGGAATATATTGACGACTTCCTAGAGAGACATACATTAATGTTTACAAGCGGATTAGTTAAATATTTATCCTGAAAATTATCAGCTATTTTATGAGGTGGGAAGCATGTATTTTGAGGTGTTTCAAGGAGTTCACAATCAATGGTACTGGCGTTTAATCTCAGGAGATGCACAAAAAATTGCTTTTTCTAGTAAAGGTTATCCAACAAAACAAGATATCCTAATCAATATTGAGCAAATAAAAGAAATTACACATAAGGCTCTTATTAGAGAACTACAGTCCTAACGTTCTTTACCATTAAAACAAGCGTTTATTTTGTATAATGGTATGGTAGTTACTTTTGTGATAAATGAAAAGTGATTGATTTGCCCTCAATGAGAGGAAGTTTTTGTATTATTTCTGACACTCACAAAGAACATTCATATTCTTACAGATTATATGTTTATTTTCAATCATACTCAAATCTCTATAGCCTTTATCAAAAAGAAAATCTCTTAAGTTTTGTATTTTTCATAAAAAATAAACGCACATGAAGAGAAGATAAATCATCAATGAGAAATATATTTACTCTAAAAGATATTAATATCTTTTACGTTCATATTCCTCTTCTGTATCTGATAATCATAACTGACTTACCCATTTCATCTTCATAAAAAGCAAATATCTCTTTCTTTCTATTATCATGCAATTTTTTATACCTATTAGCTGAAACTATCGTAGCATTTATACCTTACATCTAAAAAGAACGTGCAAAACTGTTTCCAGCAATAATATAAAATTGCTGGATTGTATAGACGCGCTTTTTAATAACTAGCCTACCTATAAACTGGTTTATCATCATAAACTCTTATTTTATGATCAACGACGCTCTGTCTTATAACCTTAAATGTTGTCATAAAATCAGAGTAAACTTGAATATTCTCTTCCAATACAATCTCTCCATCAGCACCATAATTGGCTTCATTAAAGTTTATCTCTCTCGTCATTCCAATCTTCCTAACACATTTCTAAACCCTTTAATGCAAAATATGAATACAATCACTCTTTATCATCTTCAGATTTAAGCATTTTTTTATATTTCTTTTCATTTTTTTCATATTGCTTAATTTGTTTTTTCAGTTTTTCAATTGCTTGGTCGCGTCTTTTAATCACCATACTTTGCTCTCTAATAGCCCTATCTCGTTCTTCAGTCATCTTCATAGAATCTCTTAAAAACTCATGCTTTATTCTTCTAGATTCCTCTTTTAAAATTTTCACTTGACTGCGATAATATAAAGAAAATCGAAATATAACCCCGCTGCACAACAAAACAACAATCATTGCTCCCAATAAAATTTCGTTTACACTCATTTGGATCTCCCTTAATTGTCGCTCAAGTGATGATCTTGACCAATTTGTTTCATCCTCAATCAAAAAAAGAATGCAATAAATTGCATGTTCCAAGTGTGAACAATCACTCTCGGCGTTCTTATTTTCTCCATTAAAGCATTGATAAATGACGCAAACAAATCTTTGAAAGCGGCTAAATCTACACTCACACCAATTATTTGCGACACATTTATTGACACAAAATACAAAAAATAAGGAACGTCAAATAAAACTAACGACGCAATCCAATCATACAAGCCTTGCCCAAATCGTTCCTATCTTCCTTTTTTACGCCATGTGGAATGCGGCTATATATGAAAGTTTTTCATTATTACAAAAATCTTCAGTGTCACAAAGCACAGCATTTCTGTAAAATTTTGCCTTCCCACAAATCTTTACATCACCACAAACTAAAGCATCATTATAAACTCGAGCCTTTCTAAAATCACGAGTATCACCACAAAATTCAATACATTGAGCATTCAAAACTTGATCAAAAAAGACCGCATTAGCATTAGCATATGCATCTCCACTCATATTCAAATAACGGTAAAGTTCTTATTTTTCATAAACATGCGAACTCTTACGAACAACTAAACAACCATATGTTAATGCATTGTTATCAATAACAATATCATTATAAACACAGACTTCATTATAAACCGCAGCATCATAAAAACACATTCATCCCCATAAGGGCATTGATCGAATGTACAATTCTACCAAACAACCACCTTTGTGGATCAGATTACCTTCCTGTTTAATAAAATATCCAAGATCACTTTTTTGATATTTCCCATTTTTTTACGCATATATACGATATACCATCTGATAGTGATCTAATTTATTACAATAAAGAAGAAATCAGTATTCTTTATCTATGCAATTTACATTTTTTCTACAGCCATTATCCTATCTCTTAAGGCTCTAAAGCTTCGTTATATTCACACACTACCTCAACGCAGAATTTTTTTTTACAAATTCTGATGTTGGGGTATATCTTGATTTATAATGCTGCTACGTATACTATCATAGTGAAATCTCATAAACATACGAGTGTGTATCGCCCTTTCTGGTATACACATTTACTTTTTCACAACCGTGGAACTAAGCAACCATTTTTATTGATTCGAATCTGAAAGTGTATGGGGACATTTTGTTATTAGTTAAAAACAACTCTATATGCTTCCTTAGCGAAGAGCTACACATGGATATTTTCACGCTCCTTGTATCATATATTCTGGATTCGCAACGCAATATTAACGCTATAGCGTAAATATGTAAAGGTCTAAAAATGACAAAGACTGAAAAAGATTGGTTCCAACGCTTAGTTGAATTGATAAAAAGTGACGGACGAACAATGATTGAAATAAGCAGAGCTGCAGGCTGTGGACAAAATTACGTCCAACAAATGATAAATGGAGGCAAGAGACCTTCTGTAGATAAACTCATGGCTATTTTGAATACACTGGGAAATGCTAGTGCCATATATGTAATAACTGGTTTCAACATCTCCGATGAAGACTTAAAACTCATAACTTTGATTTCGTCTGGAGATAAAAAGAAGATTGAAGCCTTAAATGTTCTGTTGAATGAGCAGAATCTGTAGCATTTTCTACTTTATCCAATATCGCTTGCTTTTGAGACGTCGATAAAGACTCCCATTTCACAATAATATCAGATAAAGTTGTTTCAAATTTTTTATCATTCTTCATAGTCATACTCCATGTAGTCACACTATATAACGCTAAAGCGTTTAAAATATATCTCATACCTTAGAAAAAAATATTTGCAATAGGCAGTATGGAAGCAATTGTGTACAAACTTATTTTACAAAATCAGATGAAGTTCTATTAGTCATGTACCATGGTGAAACAGAAAGCATCACACGATCCAGACCTTCTTATGAAAATTGGTATAATCTATCAAAAACGCGAATAATGTTACGCAGATCTTGCGATTCGGACCAATAAAAACTAATGTGAAAATATCCCTGAAGACACTCCTGAACTCTATATAAGAGAACACGAAAAAGCTTTTTTGAAAAAAATACATCACAATTTATTCTACATAGCACCATCTATGTTTTTTTAACAATATTGCAAAGCGAGAATATAACAATGTTATAGGAATAAATTCTTATAAACAGAGCCACACTACCTAAAACTCTGTAACACATTTACAGGTAACCTCCCCTCTAAACGCACCTTGTAAATACTAATATAAGTCTCTATCATAAGCAAAAATGATACTATCAAAAAAATAAAACGAATCACCACGCACAATCTTTGTACGTAAATTTTATACAGATTCACAACAAGAGAGAAATTCCCTTATGCAAATGAAGAATTATATTTTAAAAGTATGGCTTTGAAGAAGAAGTATACTTTTCCAAAAAAACACCCTCCCTGCCAATAATTTTTCATAAGAGAAAAAACTCATAATAAAGATAAAACTCTCTATACGATCAATACGAGAAAAATGTTATCAATACAAAAAAGTGCTAGGGTTACCGCAATATTGCCAATTCCTTATCAGAGTAAAATCAAAAAAGACATCTGCTCTTCAATAATAATTCGGATCACATGAAAACTCTATAATTTAAACATTAAGCAAAAAATACACAAAAACAGAAAATGGCATTTTAACAAATTTTCCAATATCATAGAAAACATTTCTTACAGAATAATAAAATGCTTATTACAATAGAATCTGGATGATGCAAAGCGATAGAAACAATCACTCAATTGACTTTTCAAAGAACAATTAATAAAATTCTTTTCAAAAAACACGCCACCGTCACTATGAACAATATTTCTCAAGATATTAAATAGAATTCCTTTCTTGGGAAAAAGAAAATATCAACAAATGTTATCATCGTTGCCCCCATGATACATATGAATGCCCATAGATCACATTCTCTTATACACTAACCTTTCATCACAATGATGCTATTCGAACGTCTAAAAGACATTAACATCACTTAGAAAAAAGCAAATTTACACTAAATGTTTTTTGAGCCATTTGTTCTGAACAGGTACAATCTTTAAAATTAGTTTTATTGAGGTCTGTTTATTTGCAGAACAAGTATAAATAAACTTATCCAATGAAGCTTTTAGCCTTCTATTTTATGAAGAACACCATATAGAAAAAGTACAAAACAGTATATGAATTAAGAAAGTAAATAGCGACCCATATCAGTTAATCCAAATGCTAAAAGGTTGCAAATGAGAGAACTTCTTTGATGAGACTAAGAAAACATACCATCATATTAAAGCGACTGAGAGAAAAAACAGCAACAAACAACGACCAAAAGCTTCTAAAACAAACAGGAAAATAAATAAAAAACGAAAAAGGTAGAATCTCAAAACTTTTATATAAGCGATCCATTTTTCTATTGTACATTTCCCTATTGGTGGGCCCGGAGGGACTCGAACCCCCAACCAAGCGGTTATGAGCCGCTGGCTCTAACCAATTGAGCTACAGGCCCTAAATAGGTTGTTTCTCTCTAAACTAAAATGCCCTATGATACAAGAGCTGACAAAGATTATAACCTATCTTTTTCTCTTTTCTATTGGTTTTTTTTTCAGTGCTCTAATTTCTTTACAAAAACTCTTAAAAATGAGAGAATAATTAACTGACAAATATAAAGGTATAGATATGATAGAAAAGAAAATTCAACCACTGAAGAGTTCTCTGGTTAAAACAGTTATATTAGCATTTACACTCTTAGCCACATCGTTGACTGTACGTGCTTATGCTGAAGAAAATAAAATGAAAAATGCAACGATTACAGTGACAGCAATCGGAGAAAGTCAAGCAGCACCGGATATGGCCATTATTAATCTAGCCGTTGTTACCTATGACAAAACTGCCCAAAAGGCATTAGCTTCCAATAATCAATCCATCAATGATATTATAAACGCTTTTAAAAACAATGGCATCCAAGCAAATGATTTGCAAACATCAGGCTTATCCATTTATCAGTCAACCTCTGATAAACACCACGAAAAAAAGAATAATGAAAAACTCTATCATGTTTCAAATTCTTTAACCGTGCGCATTCGTGATCTTACCAATGCTGGTAAAATCTTTGATCAAGCGATGACACTAGGTGTTAATTCAGTTAACGGCATTACTTTTACCAACGCAGATACAAAGCCATTTTATCAAGCAGCACGTAAAAAAGCCATTACTGAAGCCATTGAAAAAGCGCAAACGATAGCGCAAGCAGCCGATTTAAAATTAGGAAAAATTATTGAAATCAATGAAAAGGATGATTACTATCACCCAACACCACGTCTCATGAGTAGAGCAGCAGATGTAAGCTACGCAAATACAAATTTTGCAGGTGGTGAATTAAATTATAACGTGAGCGTCACTGTCGTCTTTGCGATCGATTAAGTCACAAACAAGTTGTATAAAAAATCATATTACTGGCCTTCACGTAGAAGACCAGTAATATGATAAAGATAATCTTCCTCAGATAATAATTCGTCTTCGTAAATCTCTATTTGTCCGCGTGCAGAAATATGCGCTGTATGTACCGTCTGACAATCCCCTGATACCAATGGATGCCACCAATGAAGATCTTTTCCCTCATAAATTAATCTATAAGCACAACTTTCTGGGAGCCAACGCGCTGTTTTAACTGTCGTAATGTCTAGCGATATACAATCTGGTACAATTGATTTACGATGAGCATAATCTCGACACCTGCAGGTTTCCCCATCTAAAAGACGACAAGCAATACTGGTTGCATAAAGGTCACCCGTATCATCGTCCTCAACTTTATGGAGACAACAACAGCCACAGCCATCACAAAGGCTCTCCCACTCAGAAATGGAAATCTCTTCTAATTTTTTTACTTTCCAAAAGGGAAGTTCTCCACTCATAAACTCAGACACACCTTTTTTAATTAAGACGATCTATAAAAAATGAAACGTTTAATTTCTATAATTTTATCTATTTCTGTCTCTTAAAAAGATTCAACTCAATGTATACTTTAAACCATGTTCTTAAAAGCTATCTGAATAAAAAGAGAATATTCAAAAATAGCGCATATAAATGAACATAACCTATTGAAACATCTCTTTGTAAACTTAACGAAGAATAAAATGCGTCACCTAAAATGATAGAAAAATTCTGCAAAGAACATACATTTTTCATCAAAAAGTCCGTATGTTGCAATATAAGTTTACTCCTAATAGATCTCATTTCTTAAAAACGAGCCGCGCTATACGCAAGGTAATGTTTTTATCGTTCATTTCTTGAAAGCCCCCTACTCTCTACTCCATAACCACCCTTTGCCCTATATCTATTCTTTTGAGAAAGAGAAGTATAAAGCCCCAAAGCTAAGAAAAACATTAAACATCGAAAACTTTCTAGATTGTTCAAATTCTTCCTATGTTTTTCTCAAAAAAGTATCCAAGTACAACATGAAGCACCTCCCCCCTTCATTAGGAAGAAAGAGGGAGTTATTAAAATGCACACGAATTCTTTTATTTAAGAATCGAGAAAACTGCGCAATTTTCGTGAACGGCTAGGATGTTTTAATTTACGAAGTGCCTTTGCTTCAATCTGACGAATACGCTCTCTTGTAACTGAAAATTGTTGTCCTACTTCTTCCAACGTGTGATCTGTATTCATCCCTATTCCAAAACGCATCCGCAAAACACGTTCTTCTCGTGGTGTTAATGAAGCAAGAACGCGTGTTGTCGTATCTCGCAGATTAGCTTGGATAGCTGCATCAATTGGTAATAACGCATTCCTATCCTCAATAAAATCACCCAAATGGGAATCATCTTCATCACCAACAGGCGTTTCGAGAGAAATAGGTTCTTTTGCAATTTTAAGAACTTTTCGTACTTTTTCTAACGGCATAGAAAGCTTGCTAGATAATTCTTCTGGTGTTGGTTCTCGTCCAATTTCATGGAGAATCTGACGCGAGGTACGAACGATTTTATTAATTGTTTCAATCATATGAACAGGAATACGAATTGTACGTGCCTGATCAGCAATTGAACGTGTAATAGCTTGACGAATCCACCATGTTGCATAAGTTGAAAATTTGTAGCCGCGCCGATATTCAAACTTATCCACAGCCTTCATCAAACCGATATTGCCCTCTTGAATAAGATCAAGAAACTGCAAACCACGATTGGTGTATTTTTTTGCAATTGAAATGACAAGACGCAAATTAGATTCTACCATCTCTTTTTTCGCAATTGTTGATTCGCGTTCACCTTTCTGCACCTGCATAACAATCCGACGAAATTCACCAATCGAAATAGCCGTTTCTTGCGCAAGATTTTGTATTTCACTTCGCAGTTTTTGGATTTCTTTTGCTTCACGCACCGAAAACTCTTTCCAACCAGGTGTAGGCAAAGCAGAAATATAATTCATCCAATCCGCGTCCAATTCACGCCCTTGGTATTCTTTTAAAAAGTCCTCATGGCCAATGCCATAGCTATTGGCAATCCGTTTCAGCTTACCTTCATTATGAATCAATCTCTTATTAATGTCATAAAGCTGTTCAACCAAAGCTTCGATACGATTTTGGTTTAAAGAAAGGGATTTTACTGCTTGAATCAACTCACCCTTTAATTGAATATATTTCTTCTTCTGAGAAGATGTAAGAGCCCCCTCTTTACGCTCTGCCAAACTGCTTTCAACATGCTGATCTTGTAATTTTCGTAATTTCACATAGGTTTGAGCAATAAAATCCAATGTTTCCATAACTTGAGGACAAAGTTCATTTTCCATTGCAGCAAGCGATAAGTTAACATCGTCCTCGTCCTCTTCATCATCGTCTTCAATGTTTCTCTCTCCTGCGCTCTCCCCCATATTACGTATACCAGAAGACATTTTTTCTTCTACTGTCTTATCAACTTCACTTCGCTCAATAACAGGAGCCTGCTTTGCTTCTGGACCAGCATAAGTCGTTTCAAGATCAATAATTTCACGAAGAAGAATACGCTGCTCTTTTAACTCGTCACGCCAGATAATAAGAGCCTGAAAAGTCAAAGGACTCTCACAAAGTCCTGCAATCATTGTCTCACGCCCTGCTTCAATACGCTTAGCAATGGCAATTTCGCCTTCCCGCGAAAGAAGCTCAACAGCTCCCATCTCACGCAAATACATACGCACCGGATCATCCGTACGATCTGTTACTTCGCGTTTATTCGTTGTCGTTGCAATTGCGTGGCTAGAGGCTTCTACTAAATCACCCCCCTCTACCGTAACTTCTTCTTCATAATTTTCAGACTCAACTTCATCCTCATCATCCACAACATTAACCCCCATCTCAGAGAACATCGCCAAGATATCTTCAATTTGTTCGGATGTAACCTCGTCAGAAGGAAGAACAGCATTGAGTTCATCCATTGTTACGTAACCATTTTTTTTGGCAAGTTTAATCATTTTCTTGATGGCATCATCAGAAAAATCAAGAAGAGGACTATCCAAACTCGCTTGGTTTGTTACTTCTGCATTATCTTTCTGTTTAACCTTTGTTGCCATACCATAACTCCACTCGATCACTTCACAGTTTCCATGTAACCATAGTTTCCATGTGACCAGTTTTTTTGTTCTCACTAAAATCTACCAATAGTTACTCATATATACTTCCTGTTAAGAGATTACCATTGGAAAGAATACATTTTGTATACGCCCTGACATCCAGACAAACTTGACATCCAGACAAAAACGCGGGAAAACTCCAGAAGTTTCCCCGACACCTCTCAGCCCTTCTGAGATAATCTCTGCACCCTATCGTAAGAACCAATTTCCCGCTTTTCCTAAAATTTAATTGTCATCTTTATAAAAATGTCACTCCACATAAACTTCCTCATCTAAAATTTAAGTGACTGATTCGCATTAAAAAAGCGAATCATTTTATCGTATCTTGTGTATTCCCGTCTATTTTTTCATCCAACCAACTTCCAAATCCTTCAATTAACGCTTCTGTTGCCTGCATCTGCTCCAGCTCATTTTTTACCTCACGAAGCAGATCAAAAACCTCACTCTTAGGATTTTCTACAAGTTGCTCTTCAATATCCTGTAACCTCTTATGTAGGTGGTGTTCTTGAAGATGCAAGTAGACAGCTTGTTTTAATATAGCACGCGCATCTTCTATAGGGGCTCCACCAGGAATAATACGCATACCAATATTTTGCACAAGATGTTTCATACGCTCTAACAGAGCCTTTTGCCCTCTTTTTTCTAAGAACGCAACCATCGTCTCTTTATCATGAAGCTGTTGGTCCCCAAGAATTTCCAACATAGCTTGATGAAAAATTATCAATTGAGTATTTTTTAATTCTAACTCAGAAAGAATTTCAAAATTTTCATACCACAACTCAGGATAGTAAGCTAAAGTAAGTAAAATCACTGCTTCACGCAAAGGGATAGATTGCGAAGAATTTCGTACTATTTCAGAATTTGCTAACAGAGAAAAGGTTTGATCTTTAAAGGTCCTATTTGGTGAAGATTGACCATATCGCCCTTCCCCCCTTTTTTTCGAAAAAGAGGGACGAAAAAAATCAAAAAGGCGTTTTTTTACATCTTGCAAATAATAACGACGGACATCTTCATCCTTAATCGTAAAAATTTGTTGTTTTAGTTGTTTTTCTAGCGCTGCTCGTGCCTCTGGAATTTCAAAATGCTTTCCATAGGTAGCACGCCACCATAAAAGCTCACTCAAAGGAATAGCTTTTTGCAAAAAAGAAGAAAAAAGCTGTGCTCCACCAGCACAAACAATTTCATCAGGATCTTTCCCTTGTGGCAACAAAACAAAGCGTACACAAACCCCAGCCTTTAAAAGAGGCAACACACGATCAGCAACACGAAAAGCAGCTTTTAAACCAGCATCATCACCATCAAAACACAAAATAGGCTCCTTCCCCATCTGCCATAAAAGCTCAATTTGCGCTTCCGTTAATGCTGTCCCTAAGGGCGCTACAACTCCTTCAAAACCAGCTTTAGTCAATGCAATGACATCCATATACCCCTCAACAACAAGGAGTGAATGAATTTTTTCATCGCCAACAAAGCGACTATTTTTGCGAGCTGCTGCCGCGTTATAAAGTATATTTCCTTTATGAAACAGCACTGTTTCAGGGCTATTGAGATATTTTGCTCGTGTCTCTTTCTCTAATGCACGCCCTCCGAAAGCCACCACACGTCCGCGCAAATCTTCGATAGGAAACATAATGCGATTTCTAAATCGGTCATAAGAATCTGCGCTCTCCTCATGCACTGAGAGAAGCCCACATTCTTCCATTTGCTTTATTGAAATGCCCCGTGCACTCAAAGCTTCTTTCAAAGCTGTACGCCTTACCGGTGCAAAACCAATGCGGAAACGCTCTACAAGCTCTGGTGTAACACCACGTGCATCCAGATAACGACGTGCTTGCGTACCTTCTTTATCGCGTAAATTATATTGAAAAAAATCTGTAGCAATTTTCATCACATCATAAAGGTCAGCTTTTTCCAGTTGACGTTTATGACTTTGTGAATCCAAAATAGGGAGTTTTATTCCCGCAAAATCAGCCAAACGCTCTACACTTTCTGAAAAGTGCAATCCATCAAGCTCACACAAAAAGGTAAAAATATCTCCACTTACACCACAACCAAAACAATAATAGCGCCCTTTATGATCATCACAATGAAAACTTGGCGTTTTTTCACCATGAAATGGACAACAACACCAAAAGTCTCCCCGTGAAGGCTTACTTTTTCGAGGATCAAAATCCACCCGTTGCCCAATCACTGTTGAAATTAGGAGTCTCGTACGCAATTCATTAAGGAAATCGGGCGGAAAACGCATTATCTCTCACAGAGTTTGAAAATTCTTTTTTGCATATTTAACGACTTTAGAGCATAATTCCAATACTTCCTCTTAAGCAGTTGTAAAATTTTAAACCCTCAACTGCATATATTTTTAGAAATGGAGAATAAAAAGTGATCGAATTTATTGCTCAATATCCGTGGTTAGAGGCTATTTCTTGGCTTGTTATTCTTACTATAGCTGCCCTTTTAGTGAACTTTCTAGGACGAAAATTACTTATTCACGGAGCAAAAAAACTCTCTTCTTTTCTCCCCAAAAATACAACGATCGATATTAATAATGCTATTCAATACATAGCGGATATCATTTCAGCTTTTATTCTTTCAATTGGTGTTAATTTTATCTCAACATTGCCCGATGCATTTAGCACTGTCATCAGTAATGTTGCCAACGCCTTCATTATCTTCTTTGTCGTCCTGACAATTTCTTCCTGTCTCAATGTCATTAACATCCTTTACGAACAACGACCAACAGCACGACTAAAACCAATAAAAGGTTATATTCAAATTGCTAAAATTGCACTTTTTGCTGTTGCAACAATTTTAATGGTCGCTACATTGATTGACCGTTCCCCTCTTATTCTCTTCTCCGGTCTTGGTGCAATGGCCGCGGTTCTCATGTTAATTTTTCAAGATACGCTTCTTTCTCTCGTTGCCGGTATTCAAATTTCATCCACTGATATGGTTCGTGTTGGGGATTGGATTGAAATCCCCAATCTCGGTGCCGATGGTGATGTTATTGAAATTGCCTTGCATACTGTTAAAGTTCAAAATTTCGACAACACCATCACCTCAGTTCCTATCCGTAAACTTGTGACCGACCCTTTTAAAAATTGGCGTGGAATGCAAGAATCGGGTGGCAGACGCATCAAACGCTCCCTTTTTATTGATCAATCAAGTATCCATTTTCTCACAAAAGAAGAACAAAAATATCTTTCCCGATTTAATTTATTAGAAAGTTATTTCACGCAAAAAGTAGAAGAAATCGAACAATGGAACGCTCAATTAGATAAAAATCATGATGTCTTAGCCAATACGCGCCGTTTAACCAACATTGGAACTTTTCGTGCTTATGTTTTTGCTTATCTACAACAGCATCTAAACATCAACCCTAATATGACCCTCATGGCACGGCAATTACCTCCTACAGAAAATGGTTTACCCTTAGAAATCTATTGCTTTACGAACACCACCGTTTGGATCGACTATGAACAAATTCAAGGTGATATTTTTGATCACCTTTATTCCATTCTTCCCTTTTTTGGTCTAAAGGTTTTTCAAAATCCAAGCGGTTATGATTTTAACCAAGCATTAAAAGTGAAATAAAAACGATAAATTTCAATTTATTAATTTTGAGGCAACCATATTCATACCAACAAAGAAAGAATAAAGTATCATGAACGGTTCATTGGTACTCCTTCATCTTGCCGGCGCTATTTCTTTACTTCTCTGGGCCACACGCATGGTGCGCACAGGAATTGAACGCGCCTATGGTGACAGGCTCAAATATAAAATGTGCTACATCATTTCAAAACCATTGTTTGCTGTAAGTTTTGGGCTTTTTACAGCCATGATTTTACAAAGCTCTACAGCCATAACACTCCTCGTTAGTTCTTTCGTTGAATCTGGTTTTGTCTCTGGAATAGCGGGACTGATGGCTGTACGCGGAGGAGAATTAGGATCAGCAGTCGTTGTTAAAATCCTAACCTATGATCTCACACTTGTGGTGCCCCTTTGTCTTTTAATTGGCACTTGTATCTTCATGACAACAGAAAAACGTGAATGGCGTCAAATAGGACGTATTGTCATCGGCATTGGTCTTTTGATTTTGTCTTTACAAATGATAAGTACAGCGACAGAACCTCTACGCGATAGCAAAATTTTGCCTAGCATCATTCGTTATCTTTCAACCGATCCTGTTTCCACTTTTTTGTTGGCTGCAGCCTTAACCTACCTCTTACATTCATCCATTGCAGGAATCATTTTGCTGGTCAATTTCGCCAACTACGATCTTATCCATACGCAACTTTGCATTGTTATGGTTCTTGGTGTCAACTTTGGCTCTTCTCTTATAGCACCACTTTTAACGCGCAACGCTTCTCCTAATACCCGCCTCGTTCCCTTGGGAAATTTACTCATGCGTGGAGCTGGTTCAATCCTTGTACTTGTCTTATTTCTCTCCTTTCAACCACCCATCACATGGCTTGGCAAGAACACCCCTACTCAAGTGATTAATGCCCATATCATTTTTAATGTTTTCATTCTCCTTGCTGGAATACCGCTTTCAAAGTGGGTTTTAAAATTGACCACTCAAATTGTTCATATCAGTGCAAAAAAAACGCAAACCGATAAAACGCTCAATTTATCCGATCAAACAGCTCTTGATGACAGTGTTCTTGATCGCCCAACTCTCGCCCTCTCGAATGTCATGCGTGAAGTCATTCATATTTGTGATCTTGTAGACATCATGCTAGAAAAAATTATGGGACTTTATGAAAAGCCTGATCCCAATATTATTCGTGAACTCAACCAACTCAACACCATATTGGACAAAAAACATATCGCCATCAAACTTTATCTTGCACGATTAGCGGGACAAAAATTATCTGACGAAGAAGCTCTTCAAACGCAAGAACTTCTAGGTGCCTGTATAAAATTAGACCAAGCAGGCGATATCATTATTCATAATATGTTGATGCTGGTTAAAAAGAAACAACAAAAAGGTTTACAGTTCAGCAGCGAGGGCTGGAGTGACCTCCTTCGTTTCCACGCCATTGTACTAGCTAACGCGCATATAGCATTTAACGTTCTCGTCTCACGTGATACACACACTGCACACCTATTGGTACAAAAAAAAGATCAACTACGAAACTTAGAAAAAGAGATGAGTTTAAAACATTTTAAACGTCTGCGTGAAGGGGATCTCAAAAATGTAGAATCATCCAGTCTTCATCTCGACACTGTGCGCGACCTCAAACAAATCAACTCTCTTTTGACCTCAATGATCTACCCCATTTTAGAAGAACAGGGACTTCTTCAAAGTTCTCGTCTACGCAACCCTGCTGAAGAACAAACAGAAAAAACTTAAACCTTTCAAATAACTTGAATAAAACACACATCACATCGATTATTCAATTTTGAATATGGTCAAGATATTGATTTAATCAAAATATCTTATTATTCGACAATTTAAATGAGCTTTCTGCATCGTAAGTTTCTTTCATTTAAAATCTATACATGATGAATTGCTCAAAGTCATCTGCTTGCACATTACAAACAAAGCAGCATGTAGAATAGAACTCTTGAAGAAAGACGTAAAAATGCCTAACCATCTCAAAGCCAAGACTGTTAAACACATAAAGAGTAGGTCAAGAGTATGATAGTTCCAACCTAAACCCGCCTTGTAAAAAGGGAACCGCTTCACAGTAGCAGCGAAACAGAAATACTCTATAAGAAATACAAAACCCCACAAAAATGCAACATTTATATCAAGATTGGTAGAGGTTCAACCTATACAGCCATGCTATAACGTATCAACGAAACAGTTTTCATTTCAAACATCATTGATATCAATTGGCAAGCTCCAAACTTTTAAATATCCATTTTACTTATTGCTTTAATCACAATTGTTTTTTAATGTAAGAGAGAGATTTAAAAAGCTTATAAATACACTTTATGAGTTCTTAGAACATTTCTACTAATATTTTCTTCTTTTATTCATATTTATCAATTAATTAATTTATTTATAAATTAAAATATGTTGTATATTTATACTTATTAAGTATTATTATGATATAAATGTGAATATTATTTTTATATAAAGGAAAGTAATAAGTAAAATATCTAAAAGAAATATCCTTTCCACTGGTTAAAAAAGGAATAAACCTTGATTTTTACAAAGTTTACTCTAGTTACAATTTAAATTCAGGCAAAGGAGGGTATCATGGAAAATGCAAACATCGGTTGGATTGCTGCTATTATTATCGGCGGGATTGCAGGTTGGGCAGCACAGTATATTATGAAAAGCCAAACAGGAATATTGTTAAATATTATCTTAGGAATTATTGGCGCTGCGCTAGCAAGCTTTCTTTTTAGTCTTTTAGGTGTAAGTTTTGCTGGTTGGCTTGGCTATCTTATTTCAGGTTTTATAGGAGCCTGTATTCTTATATGGATAGGACAAAAAATTCGATCATAGAGTATTTATTTTTTACACCTTTTGGAATTCAATACAAAACTAGGAAACAACTAGCAGAGTTTGAAATATTTTCTTGTAACTTGGTGTTACCAATTTTGATATGATAGTGAGATGCTTAAGCTGCGATTTTAGGCATACACCATCACCGTATTATAAAACGAAATGCAGTAAAGAACTTTATAACGCACCATTTCATACCTATATAAACTTACGCATATCAGGAGAGATATGTTGCGTTATTTTAACGAAATACGAACTGATTTATGTACCACGTGCGCAAATCCAGCATATCTCACTGTAATAACAATTCATAAGGTTACAAAAATCACTAACGATGATTAAAAATTCTACCGTATAATGCTTAACACCTATACACTCTATCAACAATACCCTTTTTACCGAAAAACTCGAAGCGCTTTTTTACATTCTTAAGAAATAAAGAGAGACGGCAAGAATAAAATGATAAATATTTTTTCTAATCTATGAAATAAAATAGTATCTAAAATAAATATGAAAATTAAATTATGATTTGTTTTAAATTTATTTTTAATAATAAAAATATATAAGTAAACATGAATAATATTAATGCAACTTTATTATATAATTACTAAACATTATGTGATGTAATATTTCAAAATATTTAACAATATAATATATTTTAAAGTTTATCAAAATATATGCATTAATATAAACTTCTTTATTATAAATAATACGATCTTCTTTACATCTCAATTCAAAAGATTTGAATATCTCTTCACTTTCTAAAGTATAAAATAAAGTTTTGTTCCTCTTAAAACTTCCTCTTTATATCATCTTGCATAGATGAATTTTTAGCTCTTCTTTATATGCGTTACAAACGAATTTTAAAGCACGAAACATTTTTCCCATTGCTCTCATGCGATAAAGAAATTTCCGTAATGCATTGTGAAAGTACCTTGGATAAAACATAATACCTTATTTGCTTTTTTAATGAAAATAATCCTATAATATATACTTCCTGCATATCTTCTTTTAAAGACCTTTGCTTTCGATTTTCCCTTTGATATCTTCCTGTTAAAATCTTGCTGCTTTTATACTCCTTGTATTACAATAGAGCTATCTATTTAACCCAACATAACATATGGAATAAGACTTTAGCTGTGGAGTAAAACGATGTCTGATCTTGAAGATTCCATCTTACCACCTCTAAAGTGGTTCTCTGATCAAAATCCTCCAATACCAGAAAATGTTCGCGATTGGCTCATGGAATCGGGCTCAATGACGCTTCGATTAAAGAAATATTGTACCTGCCTCCAAGTTCAACCACAACGCGAATGTTTTATTACGCGAGATAAATTAACAGAAGAAGCAGAGCATCTCCCCGAAAATGCGCGTTATTGGCTACGCGAAGTCATATTAATGGGAGATAATAAACCTTGGCTCCTTGGACGCACTGTAATTCCACAAGAAACCCTCCTACACAATCAAGCCTTGATGCATTTGGGAACTGTACCTCTAGGACATTATTTATTTAACAATGACAAATTAACCCGCGATTACATTCATATTGGTCAACAAGGTGCGCTATGGGCACGCCGTTCCCGTTTGCGGTTAACGGGTAAGCCATTGTTGCTAACTGAACTATTTTTAACAGATTCACCACTGTATCCCCACAAATAGAGGTTACTCATTTTATTCTGCATAACTTATAGATTTCATATAGCTTATAAGGGATTTAATCAGAGAAAAGAATTTCAAAATTATCTCAAGAACACATTAAAAACAAAGATTTCTTTTCAAAATATCCTTTTATTTCATCAACTCAGCTTAAAAATGTCTCCCCTAGAAAAAACGTTTTAAAGTTCTGATTTTCTTATCATTAAAACCAGCACTTGAATTAAAAAGATACACACCATATTGATAAAACCATCTACGTTTAAATTTTTTGCTGAATAATCACCACTCTAAAATACGGTAACTCTTTATCAAACAAATGCTTTGAAACAGCAAAAAAGACAATAATACACTCCCCAAAATTGGAAATCTGTATCAATTAGCTTAATCATCCTGTTTAAAAATTTTTAACAGTGCTGACAATAGATCTTTTTAAAAAAGTAAAAACTCTATAATCTTTTTGTTTTTTAATGGTCTAACAGCTTTGAAGAACAGAAAAATATAATACATAAAAGATATTTCATTGCTCTATGAGAGCCCAAAAAGTTTAGTTGATATCAAAAAAATATTTTTTTGATAATAGTATGTATATAAAAAATAAATGATATTTATCAACATCCTACTGACTTACAAAGGCGACGCACAATAAAAAATATTTTCCAATCCCCTTGAATTAACAAGATCTATTGCAATTTTTGACGAAGACTATTGCACACTTTAGAAAAATTCATTTGCCCCGCATACCGTTCCTTAAGCCATGCCATCACCTTACCGATATCGCGTAATTTTTCTGCCTTTGTTTGTGCCAAAGCTTCACAAAGAACCTGTTCTACTTCCATCTCCTTAAGTTGATAGGGAAGAAATTCACGAATAACTTCTATTTCTGCTTGTCCTCTCTCTGCCAATTCCAAGCAACCAGACTCTTTATAGGCTCGCATCAATTCTTCACGCTGTTGAAGCATTTTAGTGAAAACAGACTGTATCTGCTGATCATCCACTTCTAGCTTCCCTTCATCATAATAAAGAATATCACGATCCCTAACTGCAGCATTCATTAAACGAAGTGTAGCAAGACGCGCACTATCTTGCGCTTTCAAAGCAGCCCTAAGAGCCCCATCAATCTGGTTACGCAACATAAATTTATCCAATTTTTGTTCAAGAAGAAGATGCCTTTTAACCAATCTTTATCCATCTTGCAATGGAGAATAAAAAATAATTAAGGACTCGATCTTCGAAAAGCTAAAACAAGACTTTACCTCTTCATGGAATGTACTTATACTGCCTACTTCAAGCGAAACGTTACCAGAATAATATACACAGCATCTGCTAAAGGTATGATTTTTGTGTAAAGTTGATCATTATACCTTTCAGAGAATAAATTGTGGATACATACTATGATACAAGCGACTTCACCCAGCCACCCTTGGAGTATCAAAAAACCGACAGCCCTCTTAGTCTTAGCAGATGGAACCGTTATTGAAGGCAAAGGAGCAGGTGCTACAGGTATAGCTGAAGCTGAAGTGTGTTTTAACACCGCCATCACAGGCTATGAAGAAATCCTCACAGACCCGTCATACACACAACAAATCGTTAATTTTACTTTTCCTCATATAGGAAATGTAGGGGCAAATAGCGAAGATATTGAAGATCTCTCTCCTCTCAATTGTCATGGTGCTGTTGGCGCTATTTTCAAAGCAGACATTACACATCCCTCAAATTATCGATCCAATGAAAATCTTCATCAATGGCTTAAAACGCGTAAAATTATTGCACTTTGTGGTATTGATACACGTGCACTCACAATTCTTATTCGTGAAAAAGGTGCACAAAATGCTGTCATTGCACACGATGCTAATGGAAACTTTGATATTCCTTCTTTAAAGAAACGTGCGCAAAAATGGCAAGGTCTCGTCAATCTTGACCTTACGAAAGACGTGACATCTCAATCATCAATGCAATGGAATGAAAAACCATGGAGTTGGAATAAAGGATACGGTACAAACAATGTGCACAATCTTCATATCATTGCAATTGACTACGGTATTAAACGTAATATTCTTCGCCTTATGGCAACACAAAAAGCACGCATTACTGTTGTGCCTGCTCACACAACTGCAAAAGAAATTCTGGCAATAAACCCTGATGGCGTTTTTCTTTCTAATGGACCAGGAGACCCCGCAGCTACGGCTCAATATGCCATTCCAACAATCAAAACATTAATTGATCATAATTTACCAATTTTTGGAATATGTCTTGGTCATCAACTTCTCGCTCTTACGGTTGGTGCAAAGACCGTGAAAATGCACCAAGGACATCATGGTGCCAACCACCCAGTTAAAGACCTTAACACTGGAAAAGTTGAGATTGTATCGATGAATCACGGTTTTGCCGTAGATTCTTCCTCTTTACCACAACATGTTCAAGAAACACATATTTCTCTCTTTGATGGTTCAAACTGTGGTATTCGAATCATTGGAAAACCTGTTTTTTCTGTTCAATATCACCCCGAAGCTTCTCCTGGACCACAAGATAGCCACTACCTCTTTCAGCATTTTAGTGATCTCATTATGAATTATAAAAAAATATCTTAAAATAAAAAGCCTCACCTTTTAACTTCTCTCCTTTAAATTATATCATCTTCCTACGCACAATTATATTATTTTTATACCTACAACTTATTGAATAAATATTCTTATTGATCATTCTAAAACTAAAAAGAGCGCACTGAATAACTTAAATTTTTCTCCCTCCTCTTCTCTTAAGGTCGTATCCATCAAAATCATTGGCTTCTCCCCCCAAGCAAGGTAAGTGTATCGATAAAAACTATTTTTAAAAAGAGTAAAGTGTCTAAACTTCAAATAAGCATTTGATTCACAATACAATTTTAAGCATTCTATTGTGCATGAGAAGCATAACTCCTCCTAAAGAATAAAAAAAAAATTAAAGTGTGAGACAATGCAACAAATCTCTACTTTTTAAAAGATATTGCCGTAGATGGTTTTGAAAACTGTAAAGCCGAATAAAAAAGTAATAGCAAAACAGAAAACATCTTTTCAATTTTACAACTTTATATTCTTCCAAAATGAGGTTTTCTTTCGATTCCAGAAGTGATGCCAACAAATATAAGCAATATTTTACTTCCAATTTGCCATATAAAATTTGGAATTGTTCATACAATACTGATACATCTAACTCAGATACGTTTTAATCTTTGTTTTCAATATGCTGCTGCATTAGCACTGGATATTAATTTGCAAGCAATAGAAAAAATACGGACTCCCCCTCTACAAACAATATCACAAAATAAAAAAATTATTTTTACTAAATGAGAAGGATATATCGATATTTTATACAACACTTTGTGAAACAAATATCACAAAAACTTTCTGCCTATAAAATGATACATTTTGTTTATCTTGTGCATTCTTTAGCAAAATAGTACGTACCAGCCCCTCTCAACAAATTAACGTACCCGCAAGACAAAAATAACTGTCGCAACAACAAGAAGAAAAAAGCCTCCAACAAAAGGAGCACCAGAAAAATAAAACAGTGCATTTTTATCTGTAAAACATTCAAAAAGAAACACATAAAAAACAGAACCAAATGTTAAACTCAACGAAATAACAGATGTCATCGCTCCTTGCAGTTCTCCTTGTACATTTGTCGGTACCTGCGCTGAAGCAATAGCACGTATAGGTGCATGAACAAGATACTCAAGCATAGTACACACACAAACCATATAAACCATCCACCCCTGCGTCGCAAATGTATAACCCAGCATAGCAACAGAGGCAAACAAAAGCCCTACTATAACAATATGCCAATCACTCCATCGTTTAGAAAAATAAGGCAAAATGAGAGCGACTACAATAAATTGGCCTATCCCAAAAACACTATAGGAGAGTCCAATAGAAAAAGAACTCCAATCATAGCGTTCTTTTGCAATGAAAGCCCAAATGCTTAACCATACAGATTCCGCAAACCAATAAAGAAAAAAGACCAATAACACCCAAAGAACCATCGGGTATTGTTTCAGATGCCAAAAAGCACCTAAGGGATTTGCCCGCTTAATATCAAAAAAGCGCCTATTCCATAAAGAAAGGGTTTCTGGAAGCATAACCCAAGAAAAAATAAAATTAATGAGTGAAAAACCAACAGCAAAATAAAACGGAATACGCGGACCAAACTGACCTAAAAAACCACCAATAAACGATCCTAAAATAAACCCCAATGCGGATGCAATGCCTAACAAACCAAAATTGCGTGTACGGGTTTTATCATCAGATATATCCGCAAGATAAGCTGTACAAGTTGCAAAACTAGCGCCACTTATCCCTGACAAAAGACGCCCGATAAATAACATAGAATAGCTCCATGCTATAGCACATATGAGATTATCAAGAGCAAAGCAAATAATAGAGAGAAGCAAAATAGGACGACGACCATAACGATCAGAGAGATTGCCAATAACAGGAGCAAACAAAAACTGCATCACTGAATAAGCTGCAAGTAATTTTCCTCTTTCTACAAAAGATGTACTGACCTCTTTTCCAGTTAATTGAGAAAAATATTCAGGCAAAACAGGACAAATGATCGCAATACAAAGAATATCTAACAATAAAGTGATGAACACTAAAACGAGCCCACGCTGAACAAATTTCGGATTGAGCATTTGGTCTGGCATAACATACACACTATTTTACGCATACAATGACTCCCCCGCTCTCTTTTAACTCCCGTTTCCTTTTAAAAGTATTCTATACCGTATACTTTTCACATACAAAATAATAACAAAGTAAAAATTTAAGTAAGAGTCAAGATAAAACTATAAAATTACGTTTTAATTGGTATATATTTAATTGCTATCTCATTGTCAAAGAATAAAAATTTTTTTGCATTATACGAACAAAATATTTGTGCGACAAACTCATGAACAAAATTTCATGAAACACAAAGTATTTCCAATAGTTTTAGAGACATTATGATGAATTTTATCAGACATCGTTTCCCCCTCTCATCCCACCGTTTTCAGGAATCTCAATTCCATCAGATACGTTAGATATACTATAGTAATTGAAACCTTTTAAAAGATAAGCTCTTAAAAAATTTTCTTACCCTCAGAATATGCTATAAGGTTAAAGCAGCATTACCAGAATAGCTTAACAACGTAAAAAGCTCATCATATTTTTAAAAGTATTTATTTGACAATAATTTTGATTAAAAAATAAGTATATTATAGAGAAAGTTCTTTAATTCTATAATCTTAGAAAATATTCATATCGCTTGCAATTTGTGGAACCTTATTTTATCTTTATATTCATTGATACTCTTAATGATTGTATGCTACCATTAAATCTAACGATGATCATGATAAGCATTTAAAAAAATAGCACTTTTAGAAATAGTTCGTCATGAATTTTTAATTCAAAAATGGTGTATAAAATGCGAAAAATATCCCTATTAATTCTCATATTAATGTTGGTAACAGGATGTGATGTTCAGGATTCTGATTCACAAGAGAGTATTTTAGAAAATAAAATAAAAACACAACAAACAACCAACGTAAACCTAGATCCCTATACTCTAAATAAATTAAATACTCTTCTCAAAAAACGTTCAGAAACAAATTATCAGGAAAAAGGGGCACTAATTGACTTTCTTTCTGAAGCTTTTTTAGGGACACCTTACCAAGCAAATATGTTACATGGCTCAGAAAATACACCAGAAAAACTGATTATTGACTTTAGAGGCTTAGATTGCTTCACTTATCTGGATTATGTTGAAGCATTGCGCAAATCAACATCCCAAACAGAATTCATAAATAACGTCATAAAAACACGTTATATTAACGGTAATGTTCATTTTTTAAATCGGAAACATTTTTTTACAGATTGGGCTTATAGAGAATATAAACTCGCCACTGATATTACCGCTGAAATAAGTCCCCATGCGGTAAAAATAGAAAAATATCTCAACAAAAAAGCTGATGGTGAAAGCTATCTACCAGGGTTGCCAGTTGTGAAACGCACGATAACGTATATTCTAAGTAACTTTATTAATGAGGAGGTTATAGGTCATTTACAGTCTGGTGATTTCATTGGTATTTATACGAAACTTGCTGGATTGGATGTAACACATGTGGGCTTCTTTATCATGACAGATAAAGGGCCAATGTTAAGAAATGCTTCTTCACGAAAAGAAAACGAAAAAGTCGTTGATTCTCCTTTTATGAATTATGTTGAAAAAACACCAGGAATCATTGTTTTAAGAGCTCTTGAATAACATCATAGCGATATGAAATATCTTCTCTATTCTTAAAATATATACTGTCGTTATTCAGGTAAACATCTAACTTCGTTCAAGCTATACGGATATAATATATTTGTTTACAGTTTTAAGAGAAAAAAGTCGTTTTGATCTAACTTTGTTTATAGGTATGACAAAATCATTTTTTGAGAAATCACGGATTTGTAATCACTTTTACTGGTTGAAAGATTAAAGACAGAAAAGACTCTATTATAGTATCACGCTTTCCTTTCATATTCTCAACCAAGAGTTATCTTTAGATTACCGCTAATCTGATCTTTACGAATATAACGCAAAAAACACAAACGAACGTTTGTAAAAATAAGTAAAAGTAAAGCCAGATATGTTTGGTGTTGTTTCATAAAGTATTTTATAAAAATTCAATCTACCTCTCTAATTTATTGCATATAAATTTTTGACTTTATAGCATTGTTTTCCTTATAAAGTCTTTGCTTTTTGTTATTGTCTATCAATTAAAATAGCTCTAATGTAGAAGCATATTTATGATTAGGATGCACCAATACTGTACGAGTCCTTGTAAAATTTTGATGCCAGATTGGAATGAAAATATGAAAGCATCAATTAAAACCAGTTTCTATCTTTAGCATCATTCTTTAGTTCAGCTTTGCGATTTTCTACAGCAACGACAATAATATCCTTCAAAGAGTAGAGACATGAGCATTATTTTTTTTCATTCTTTAATGAGTCCCCATCCTTCATGCAATAAAGAACACTCTAAACAGAATCCATTGTATCGATAAAACAATACATTTATTAGCAACAATAATGATGATTAATCTATGATCACAAACTTTAAAACCCTATTCATAACTTTTATATAAAATTTATAATTAAATCTCATTAAACTTATTACGAAGGCTTCACTCCTCTTCGCCCTAAGAGACGAAACATCTACTCCTGAAAGTCTGTAAACAATCCGTTCTCTTAAGTGGATTTAAGCTGCTAACCATTTCATGAGATTCACTTACAAAAGAATACAGCGGTAAGTCCTATTTTGAATATTTACTCCATACTCTAAAAACACTTAATAGATCAATTTTATATGCCTTATCTCACCACACCTTAAATGACAGTGTTTTAACGAAATAGAATAAATCTTGCCTTAAATACTCTGTTTAACCTTGTATACTTGATTGATGCAAAAATAAAATGAACAAAAGAGCATCATCGTATTTTCGAAAGGTATGAATCGCTCCATCATAAAAAAACAGCCCTTATAACATAACAGACAATTTGAAAAAATCTTTTTATATAAAAGGGATCACCGTTGTACCAGGAGGCAATTTTGCCTCATCTTCAGGCTCGACATGAATAGAAATACGCACATTATCAAATTCTTTTTGAAGAACAGCTTCGATTTTATCACAAATTTTATGTGCTTCTCCTACCTGCATTATAGCAGGCACAACCAAATGAAACTCTATAAAAGTAACCCTCCCAGCAACACGCGTCCGTAAATCATGGACCTCAAGCGCACCCGATGCATTTGCAGAAATCAGCTCCCGAATCCGCATGCTTTCATTCAATTCAACGCCAACATCCATTAATCCCTGAACAGCACTTCTAATCACCTTCCAGCCCTGTAAGAGAATATTAACGGCAACGATTATCGCTAAAATTGGATCTAAAGCTCCCCATCCTCCGACAAAACCAGCAATCAAACCAATTAAAATTGCAAGCGACGTAAAAACATCAGTTATAAAATGTACTCCATCAGCTTTAAGAGCCGGTGAGCGATGGAGTTTTCCCTGCCCAATAAGAACCATTCCCCACATACAGTTTATGACAGTTGCAATAAGATGAATAGCAAGCCATATTCCAGGCTTCTGCAACAATTTAACGGTAGAAAGAGCTATCCATGCTTCTCTTAAAATAACAATTGCCGCAATAATAATGAGTACCCCTTCAAGAATTGCGGAAAAATATTCCGCTTTATGATGCCCAAAGGGATGATCATGATCTGCTGGCTTCATACTCACTTTAACAGCCCACCATGCTGCTAATGACGCAAGAATATTAACGATTGATTCCAATGCATCAGAATAAAGTGCAACCGAACCTGTGATGTGATATGCCCAATATTTCAAAGCAAAAACAATACACGCAATAAAAATAGAGTATAAAGTTAAGCTTTGTATATTGATTTTTACATCCATGAACCTCATCCTTTTCTTCACGAAATAGGGAATTAATATTTTCAACCATATCATTATACTTTTGGCATAACGACGATCTTTCCTCAATATTACAGAAGCTTCATCATACAATAAACGCCTCAGCTCACCATTATTATCGTAAAAACTGCTCAGTTACACGAACAGCACCAATAAATAAAGAAGAGAGAAAATAATAGAAAGAAGAGTTTTCCCAAGAGCAATCAAACACATAACCTTCATTATTAATCGTTTTCTGAATAACTTAAAGCCATCTCACTTCTCATAAACGAAAAACTTGTTTTTGCTCAAATCTATCATGATCATGCATTATTTTTCAGTCTTATGATGTGCATTATAACCCATCTATAAGCCATCTTTGCACCTTAGAAAAAATATCTTAGCACTCTACGGTAATCTTACAGGTCAATAGGATTTTAAAATATGATTTACTAAAAAATTTAGATATAAAAAGAAGAACAATGATTACCCTCAAAAAAAAGAATCTGGGCATTGGGGACCCAGATTCTTTTCCCTTAGAAATTAAGGGCATACAGAACTTGGGAAATAGCGGGGACCCAAGACACTGCACCCGATACAAGAAAAATATATGATTCCGTATCAGTATTTTTACATTATACCTATGGTTGTATATTGTCAACATAAATTCTACCATAAGTTTTAAGAAATATTTTTTTATCTCTTCTTTTTAAATAAAACAAATTCTAACATCTGGAAATCATAAGAAAAAAGCACTAAAAATCTCGCATGCATTTGAATATCATAACAATCAATGAAACAGATGATCCACGCCTAAAAGCCTATCATAATATCCGTGAAAAAGATCTTGTTGGACGGCAACATCAATTTATTGCTGAAGGCAAAGTAACATTGTCCGCATTACTACATTCGAAAGAGTTTTCTGCCATCTCACTGCTCATCGTAGCAAACCGTCTCTCTGGACTTCTACCGCTTTTAGAAAAAACACAGCCTCTATGTCCCATTTATTGCGTTCCACAAAAAGTTATGGATAATATCACCGGCTTCCATGTTCATCGTGGTGTTCTGGGTATTGGTAAACGCAAAATACTGCCACCCTTACAAAGTTTTTTACAACATCTTCCAGAAAAAGCTTTGATTCTTGTTTTATGTGGTATCTCGAATCACGATAATATGGGATCAATTTTTCGTAATGCAGCAGCCTTTGCCAGTAATGGCATTATTGTCGACAAAACCTCATGCGATCCACTTTATCGCAAATCAATAAGAGTGTCTGCCGGCGCTGCTTTAAAAGTACCCTATACGCAAAACGCTGATATAGATGACATTATAGCTGCTCTAAACGATGAAAACTTTCATCTTTATGCACTCTCCCCTTCTGCCTCACACACTCTCAAGCAAGCCAACAAAACCAAAAGAATGGCACTTATTTTTGGAACAGAAGGCGATGGCTTACCACCCCATATACTACAACAATCAAACACCTTACGTATTCCCATGACTGACGGTTTTGACAGCCTTAATGTTGCCACAGCCTCAGGTATTGCACTTGCTCATTTTACCAACTTTGACCACTAAAGATGATAACACTTCAAGTTATAAAACATACCCAATGTTGTATGTTATCTATCAGTCTCCAATAATATTGCCGTTCCCTAGCCTTTGAAAGCATTGATAAAAAACATTTTTACATTTTCTTTATCATCACTTTCCACACCCTAACCCCGCTTATGACGTGTAAAAGATATAATTTTGATGGATTCAATCATAAAACAAACTTTCAATGAGAAAATCTTCCGGAAGTCTCTCATTCAAGTTTAAGATTAAAAAATATCATTATAAATCAATTTACTATGCTTTATAAAGCTGTTGTTTTTAGTTCTGAGGAAACAGAATCTTTTGTTTCGAGATTACATAAAACGCGCTTCAACATCATTTCAGTATCGGCTGCACGTTCTGAATGTGTTACAAATCCTCCCCCAAGAATACGCGCCTCATGACCATTTCCATCATAAAGAACGCAAGCTTGCCCTGGTGCCACACCATTTTCACATTCCAATAAATCAACGGAAAAAATACCTTCTTTATAATGTAAGCGCGCAAGGTGAGGAGGACGCGTTGAACGCACCTTTACAGCCACCTCAATACCTTGAGAAGGGAAATTATCTAACGACTCATCACCAAGCCAATTCACATCACGTAAAAAAAGCTTATGCGTTTCTAACATTTCACGCGGTCCAACAATAACACGTGCATTTTCCACATCGAGATAAACCACATAAAGCGCTTCACCCGTTGATACCCCAATACCACGACGTTGACCAACCGTATAATTAACAATTCCCGAATGTTTACCTAAAATCTTTCCATCAATATGGACAATAACGCCAGGATTAGCTGCTTCTGGACGCAGTTTTGCGATAACATCTGAATATTTTCCTTGTGGAACAAAACAAATATCCTGACTATCATGCTTATTGGCAACCACAAAGCCCATTTCTGCTGCCATTTCACGAACGCGGGCTTTTGGAAGGTCACCAAGTGGAAAACGCAAATAATCAATCTGTTCTTGTGTCGTTGCAAAGAGAAAATAACTCTGATCACGATCATTATCGAGAGGACGAAAGAGTGCTCGATGCGCTCCGTGGGAACGCGAACGAATATAATGTCCCGTAGCCAAAGCATCTGCTCCCAATTCGCGTGCCGTTGTTAATAAATCAGCAAACTTAACCGTTTGATTACATGCAATACATGGTACTGGGGTCTCTCCATGAGCATAACTTTCTGCAAAAGGATCAATAACAGCTTCGCGAAAGCGCTTTTCATAATCAAGAACATAATGCGGTATTCCTAGTGTTTCTGCAACGCGGCGTGCATCCTCAATATCTTGTCCTGCGCAACACGCCCCCACCCGATGCGTTGCTTCCCCATGATCATAAAGCTGCAACGTAATGCCAATAACATTATACCCTTCCTTTTTCAAAAGACCTGCAACAACCGATGAATCAACCCCCCCCGACATTGCAACAACAATGCGAGAATCCTCAGGTTGTCCTGGTAAATCAAGACTGTTTAAAAACATGTATTCATTCTCTATTTAATGCTCTGTTTAATGGCTAGCCATATGTTGACATTCTGATGCACGCTCTTTAGCACTTTTACACGTTTGATTGCCTTTATATTATTTTTTTATCCTTTCCACAACCATAGGCATTACTTTCTTAAAAGCTGCTGCAAACAAAAAAAGAATGATAGAAATAAGGCATAATGGTAATCGTTTAGGAGAAAACCTTTTTTCTCTTTTGAAAAATCCGGTAAAATATTGCAAGAATCTCTTCTACACACTTCAACTTGAGCTTCTTTTTACATACCCAATCACTTTATTAATTTTTTCTTTCAGCGCTTTTAGCTCTTTTTTAAATTTCATGCTCTATAAACGAATCAAGTCCTTGACTAAAGGTAGAGGATACGAATGAGCAACTTGATAAAAACACAAATGAAATATGTTATTGGGCCAGATGGAAGTCCGCTTACAATTGCCGACCTACCGCCGCAAACAACACGGCGCTGGGTGATTCGTCGCAAAGCTGAAGTTGTTGCGGCTGTCAGAGGTGGATTGTTAAGTCTTGACGAAGCGTGCCACCGTTATACTTTGACCGTAGAAGAATTTCTTTCATGGCAAAGTTTAATCGATGAACACGGTTTAGCGGGATTACGAACGACCAAGATTCAACACTACAGGCATTAAGTTGCCATTGATTAATAACATAAAGCAATCTATAAAACAGCCAAACTTGATAAAAGTTTGGCTGTTTTATACTATATCCAAAAGATAAACCTGAAAGAATGGATTTTTCAATAATTGCTTTTATCATCCAGCCATTAAATTAGCCAACCATTGAATTAGATTGAATCAAAATATCCTTATCATCCGCAGCAATCTTCTTTTCTCGTGCTTCCAAAAGCTGTGCACGTTGCAGCTCTGTATTAGCTTCATGGAGAGCAATTTCAGCATTTGTTTTTTGAAGTTCTAAATCACGAATTGAATTGATCAGATTATCACGTCTTTGCCGCGCTGCACGCGCAAAAGCAGAATAAGCAAAATGGTGAACATCATTGTTTCCAGATTTACGTTCTTCATGAGTAATCTGTGCTTCCAACTCTAACACCATTCGTTCAAATTCTGCGATCATCATCTCAAGCTGTGCAATTTCACGGCGCTTTCCACGCACTTGAAACATCCTCAATCGCACCATATTTTCTCGTGGCTTCATACTCACTACTCCTTGATTGCGCCAACTCAAAACTCGCATTCACACCCAATAAATATCTTTTAGTTATATATCTATCCGACAAAAACAGTCTATTAACTTGAAATTATAATAATTTTTGCCTTGCATTAAAGCATCTGAAAATACAATCTGCTTTAAAGAGCAATAACTATTTCTTTAACTTTTCCCCCATTATAAACTGAAGAGGTTTAAAGCTCAGTAAATAAACACTGAAATTGTAAAAAAGTAATTTATAAAGCTCTTTTACAAATTTTTTTAAGTTAAAGTTTATAGAAAAAGCCCTCCTTTTTTATTATGTTAAAAAATATAGGATTTTTCTAAAATAATTTTGTAGCCTCTTTCAAAAATAAAAATATTTTGTTAACCACTATCATGGATAGTGGGGAATTTAGTAGTGATTGTTACGCGTACTACTGAAATGTTCATAAACGCTTTGTTATAAGTGTTTGATTTAATGAATTGTTTTTATAACAGTGGTTTTGCTAACTGATATAAAATAGAAATGCTCCTTATGATTCGTGAAGGAGCAAAGTGAGGGATCTAAAATGCGCGTATTATTAATTGAAGATGATAGAGCAGTTACTCAAAGCATTGAGTTGATGTTAAAGTCGGCTAACTTTAATGTTTATATCACTGATCTGGGTGAAGAAGGTATCGATTTAGGAAAACTCTATGATTATGATATCATTTTGCTTGATCTGAATTTGCCTGACATGTCAGGGTATGATGTCTTGCGGACTCTAAGGTTAGCAAAAATAAAAACTCCTGTCTTAATCCTTTCTGGTATGAATGCCATTGAAGACAAGGTTCGTGGTTTTGGCTTTGGAGCAGACGACTATATGACGAAGCCTTTTCATAAAGATGAGCTCATTGCACGTATCCATGCAGTTGTTCGTCGTTCAAAAGGACATGCACAATCGGTTATTGTTACCGGAGATCTCACCGTTAACCTTGACACAAAAACTGTCGAAGTTGCAGGGCGCCCTGTTCATTTAACCGGTAAAGAGTACCAAATGTTAGAGCTTCTCTCTTTACGCAAAGGTACCACCCTTACCAAGGAAATGTTTCTCAATCATCTCTATGGTGGAATGGATGAACCAGAACTAAAGATTATCGATGTTTTTATCTGTAAATTGCGGAAAAAATTGGAAGCAGTCTCTTCTAGTGTAAATTACATTGATACAGTTTGGGGACGTGGTTATGTATTACGTGATCCAGTTGAAGAGAACGTACGAAAAACCGCTTAAGCAGTGAACATGCACATTGTAAAATCTCGGAGTGTAGCGGGCCGAGATTTTTTCCCGAGATCTTTTCTCTGTTAAAAATAGAAAACTCGCACACCAAAAATCTCATATAGAAAGCGCTTAAAGCTTAAGAAGTAACCACACCCAATTTACACATATAACCTTATCGCTCATAAGTTCAATCGAAGCCACTTTTCCCAACACAGCTTAAGCGCTTCTCTCTTATTCAAAGCTTTTTTACACTTTCTAAAACAATACAACCATCACTTTCATCAATATTTATTTTCATCTCTGTCATCTGAGCAAGTAACATTGTGTAATAAAATTGGATGACATGTGCATCAATAAGCTCTTCTTGAACTTCTCCACAAAATAACGCAAGAAAATGAGGGGGTATACGGAGAGTTCTACCGAAAACCTCAAATCGAAAAGAACGTTTATTTTCTTCTTGCAAAATCATAACAACAATTTCACCACCACGAGAAACTGTTGCGTTTGCAATCAATAATAAATTAAGCAAAAGTTTAACTTCATCTTTTTCTAACAATAAAGAAGAAGCTTGCCATTTTAAAGTTGCTTTTTCTTCTTTCATATATTGTTGAGCAACCTGCTCTGCAGTCCGTGTATCTATTTGTCCTCCACTTGCACCAGCAAAACCAAAAGCCAATCGCGCAAATTGTAGACGTGCAGCAGCACTCGCAACGGATAAACGCACCAATTGTAAAGCATCTTCTTCAGCTCCTCCTTCATCATAAAGCTCCATTGCATTTTGAATAGCCCCCACAGGTGAAATCAAATCATGGCAAATACGACTACAAAGCAAAGCAGCAAGATCCATAGGCTTCAAAGAAATATCTAACGTCATAATGATTGAAAACTCCTAGATTCAAAAAAACAAACTTTATTTTAAAGAAAAACTCTTAACATCTGATGCATAATAGGAAACATTAACAATCATGCTAAAAAATTCAGAAATAAATTCAAGAATTTAAATAACCTTATATCTTATTTTTTATTTGAATAGAATGAAAATTCTAATATTATCTTTTTGTTTATCACTAATAAAAGGAGAAAACTCCATGGCTCTCTCTCTGCTCAAATACTGGTACAAAAATATTATATCTTTAATCTTCCTTTTATTCATCACCATAAACACTACACAAGCTCGACTAAAACCAATAGAGCAAAACGAACCTCATTATTCACTCCAAGAAATTATTGATTCTGGTCATATTTTTTTTGGAAAAACAGCCAGTGGTCTGGCTGTTGCAATTCAAAATATTTTTTCAAAATACGGTTATCCCAATGCCTATATTTTAGGAGAAGAAGCTTCTGGTGCCTTTTTTGCTGGATTAACCTATGGCGAAGGAATGGTTTTTACCAAAAGCTATGGTCAACATAAAGTTTTTTGGCAAGGTCCCTCAGTAGGATGGGATTTTGGCGGCCAAGGCTCCCGTTTAATGATCTTAGTTTACAATCTTAATGGCATAAATAATTTATGGAGACGCTATGGTGGTATTTCAGGTTCGGCCTATTTAATTGCAGGTGTTGGTTTTCATGTCCTAAAATACCACAATACCTTGTTAATCCCAATACGTACAGGAGTCGGCGCACGCCTTGGTATCAATATAGGATATTTAAAATTAACACATAGACCGACATGGAATCCGTTTTAAACGGTTTCTTATTTGAAAAGGGGTATTATGCTTATTCAATCATTTCTTTTTTTTATACTTGGAGTTGCTTTCACTTCCTGGTTACTGGTGCTTTTATCTCCTTTTATTTGGCGTAAAGCCGTTCATTTTGCGTATAAAGATGTTTGTGCGAAAATGCCATTATCACTCGCGGAAATAGAAGCAAATCACGATTTTCTTCGTGCACAACATGCTGTAGAATTAGCAAACAACCAACAAAAGTACGAATTTTTGCAAAAAAAATATGTCCAACAAAAAATACAACTGAGCCAAGTAACAGAACAATTTTATCGGCTATGCCTCCCCACAAAAGATACTCTCACCAAAGAAGCGATAGCAATCAAACAAAATATCGCCACACTATACACTTCCAAAGGAAAGACAAATGATGCGTGAAAAAGTCGCACACTATCAGCAACGCTTACAAAAAATCCAAACTCATGAGCTGGACACGACCGCCAACCACCAATTGCTAGAAGAACTCCGAGAAGAAACAAAAGAACTTGCAGCAACATTGGCAGCTCAAATAGCGCTACAAGAGGGGAATACATCACCCATCAACACATTGATTCAAAAATCCAAAAGCAAAAATGACCTAGCATCACGTATTCGCCAAAAAATAACTTTTCTCTCCAAAAGCCCTGTTAAATAAGTTATCTTTTAAAACACCTTAAATGAAGAGTAAAATCAACAAAGGTTCATTGTAACTTTCATAACCCAAATCCTTTTTACTAAACGTGACTTTTTTGCTAAGCTAAAGGACAAAGTTTCTTAGCCCATACCGTTCTGTTAAAAAATATCTTCTTGTCTAGAAGCTTCACTTTCTAATCATATCACCGCTCTAAAGGACAACATTTCATAGGTCCTAGAAAGGAAATAATACCAAAACATTGGCCACACACTCTAACAAAAAATACCTTCTAAGATGGATCACCAATAAAGCTTTGACCATAATTTTAAGGATAAAAACACGCTCTCAAGAGTGATAAAAATCTCTTATTTTTTTGATAATCATATCCTGATCCGTTTGTGTCAAGTAAGGATGCATTGGTAAACTTAAAACACACTCTCCTAAAGACTCTGAAACAGAAAGGGAATCTTTTACATAAGGGAAGTGTTTATAAGCTGGCTGTTGATGTAAAGGAGTTTTATAATAAATCATTGTAGGGATAGAATTTTTTTGTAAAAAATCTTTTAATTTATCCCGTTCTTTTACCTTAATCGTATATTGTGCATAAGCAGAACGAATATTTTCTCCTATTTCTGGAACTGTAACAATATCTCTTAAGCCATTGGAATAGCGTTGAGCAATTTCTACACGCTTTTCCATTTCATCTTCAAAAATCGCAAACTTTTCTAGTAAAATTGCAGCCTGAATGCTATCTAGGCGCGAATTCATACCAATACGTACATTGTCATATTGCGTTTCACCTTTACCATGAAACAAAATAGAGCGTAAAAGTTCTGCAAAATGATCATCATTGGTCATCATAGCGCCTCCATCACCATAACATCCTAATGGTTTTGCAGGATAAAAACTTGTAGCAGCCACATCACCAAAAGCACCACACATAGTATTATCGCTTCTCCCCCCCATAGATTGAGCAGCATCTTCAATTACAAAAAGATTTTCCTTTGCAGCCACTTGAGCAATTTGCACATAGTCAGCAGAAAGCCCAAATAAATCAACGGCAATAATAGCCTTTGGCTTTAGACGTCCCTCTTTTTTTACCATTTCGATAGCGTGAGAAAGTTTTTCAACATCAATATTGAATGTATCAGGTAAAACATCGACAAAAACAGGTTCAGCCCCCACCAAAGCAACCACTTCAGCCGTTGCTGAAAATGTAAAACTAGGACAAAAAACAGCATCCCCTAGACCAATATTTTTAGCCATAAGAGGCATCTTCAAAGCATCTGTTCCATTAGCACATGCAATCACATGTTTAACGCCAAGATATTCTGCCAATTTCTCTTCAAATTCCGTTACTTTTGGCCCCAAAATATACTTACCACTAGCGACTACATGCGCAATTGCAGAATTAATTTTATCTTCAATACGCGCACGCTGCGCCCCAAGGTCGATGAATTGCATATTAACTCCATTGATCATCACAAGAATGCAAAAGCGCTACCTATCTCTTTTATCTATCATAATTGACATCAGCAGCTGTTAAAATCCGTAAAACAGCAACAGCATCATCACCATTTGTACGAGGTGATTGACGCGTTTCAATACAATGAAGGAAATGCCGTAATTCGCAAGTAAGCGGCAAATCTTCACAAACATCAATGTAATTCAGCTCATCCATGCTAAAAGCCCACTCTTGATTTTCTTTCCAAACGGCAAAATGGTGCATTGCCAATTTACGACTCCACGGTTCCATATCATCAAAAACGAGTATAGCCTTTGTTCCAACAACAGTTAAACGCCTCTCACGATAAGAACTCAAGCGTGAAGTAAAAAGATGACTACGCACACCATTTGGAAAAATCATATGAATATGAGAAAAATCAGAAATCTGATCAACGACAGCAGCCCCCTCACCGCGAATTTCGGAAGGTTCACATCCTGTCAACGCCAAAATCATTGAAAGATCATGAGGGGCAAGATCCCATAAAGCATCACTGTGTGTGTGAAATTTTCCAAAGCCTAATCTATGAGAATAAATATATCGCACATCTCCCACATCTCCGTTTTTCACCAATTCACACATTTTTTCAAAAGCTGGATGAAAACGCAAAATATGGCCCACCATAAAAACTCGCTCATAGGCCTCAGCCTCCTGAACTTGGCGTTTAGCATCAGAAACATTCAAGGCTATTGGTTTTTCCACCAAAACATCTTTACCATTTTTAACAGCACGGAGCACATTTTGCGTATGCAATTGTGGCGGCAACGCTAATACCAGCGCATCAATATCTCGATGAGTAAAAAGATCATCTGGTGTAACAACCTCTACACCATACAGTGTTGCAAAACTAGCAGCACGATCATTATCAATATCAGAAACTGCTGCTAAAGCCCCGAGAGAGTGGAGTGTCCGTATATGATTTTCACCCCAATGACCGCATCCTAAAACCGCTACACGTGGCACCATTTTCATGCCTTACCTTACTTTATCATATGAAAATTACACTTTTACATATCGAGGATAAAATAGAATGACAAGAGAAAAGCTTAAAAACGATGCTTGACATCTTACTATTCTACCCCTTATATCCGCAAAAGATGTAATTATTGACAATTATGATTGCTTATTTTGGCGGAGTAGCTCAGTAGGTTAGAGCAGAGGAATCATAATCCTTGTGTCGGGGGTTCAAATCCCTCCTCCGCTACCATTACTTTTTTATTGTGTGTGTAGTTTGCCAGCAGTGTAGCTGTAGCTTGCCAGCAGTGTAGCTTGCCAGCAGGTTTTGTATATTTTGCCACTAGGTTTTGTACCAATTTATTTTTTCTCAAAGAGTTTTAAAGATGTTCTCAAAGGGTCTTCAAATGCTTTTCAAAGGGTATTTAAAGCTCTCTTTAACGCATTNTTGAAAGGCAAGGGGAACGATTCCTGTCGGACCATGGCGTTGTTTTGCTATAATAACCTCGGCTTTACCCTTGGCTTGCTCCATTGCCTCTTGCCATTTGTTATACTCAGCAGTGCTTTCTTTGGGTTCTTCATTTTTGAGATAATATTCTTCACGATAAACGAACAGAACAATGTCGGCATCTTGCTCAATTGAACCAGATTCACGTAAGTCGGAGAGTTGTGGACGTTTATCGGTTCGGTTTTCAACT
>NZ_JBHIND010000101.1:0-16231 GCF_042194695.1 Bartonella sp. CM86QHHN | reverse complement strand
CTCATGGGTGAAGACCAACACGGGCTCGTCGAGGGGAAAAACTTGGTTGTCAGCATCAGGGGCTGTAACAACCGCCCCAATGGCGGTCTGATAAAATGTTACTAAAGGACGTGATTTTTTACATTGATTACCCCTATTGACCTTAAATTATTGTCAAATACACAGAGTTATTCTTTATTTTGAGCTTTTCTTAATTCTGTAATGGGAACACCACCGATACCCCAATTGTCTGTCTCCACTTCATCAATCACGACAACAGTCGTTTTCGGATTTTTATTCAGAATATTAACTAATAATTGAGTTGCCCCTTCTATTAGTTGCCGTTTCTGTTCAGAGGTAACCCCTTCATTAGTAATTTTAATGTTTATGTAAGGCATAAGATCTCCATAATTTACAAATATTGAATAAAAAAGCTCAAATAAATGAACGCAAAAAGATTAAATATTAATACATAATAACTATGCATTTTAAAGCTCGTATCCACCGGTGAAATATGCAGGCTACTGGAAGCAAAAATAGCATTTATTGATACAGGAGAAAGGAGTTGAGCTGCAATAAAGAAGCAAATCCAAACCAAATAATCCGTAACCCCATAAGCCATCGATGACCCTAGTAAAGGAAATGCCAAACTAAATAGCACCATAGGGTGAATTCCTACTACACTGAAAATTGGCAACACAAAGAGAATACAGGCATAGCGCTGCCAAACAGAGAGTGATGCCAATGAGTGACTAAACGTCACCGGCAACAAAGGAATAAGCAAATCACAAGTAGATATTAGCAGACTACAACCTAGCAACAACATAATTTCACTGGATATACTGCGTATCACTGCCACTAAGGGAGTCAAAAAATCAATACTGCGTGAACTCCCACGCTCAATGACGTATAGAATGCTCGCCGTCAATGCAATGCTTTCTAGTGCATTCAACCTGATAACTGTCAACGCAACGATAAATGTTAGCCAGAAAAATATCAAAAAAATCCAAATTCTTACTCTCTCTCCTTCTTTATTTGCCCTCCTCTCATCGCAAATAATCGGGTTAGCTAGCGGTACAACAGGAGAAATGCACAACAACAACAGACTAAATAGAAAAAGTGGTATCCCCAAAGCAGCGGATGTGTATATTGGTGTTCTAGGCATAGCAGCGAAAACTGTTGCTGCACCGATGCTGGTCGGCATCAATACCATCGTGATGCTCATCATTCGCATCACAATAGCGGCCAAATGGCGAGAGGGAAAAACACTTTTTTTCAAGGCATCAATCATTAGGGGGATAACCCCCAAACTCATCGGCCAAGCTAGAAACGCAGTCAGTATCGCGATGGACAGGGTAAGCGAACCCTTTCCATAGCGCATCAACCGTTCAGAGAGAAATTCTGAAATACGCCATGTATTCATCACATGGCGCAACAATCCCATGGCGAGTAATAGCCAAAAGACATCAGTAAAACGCACAAGCACAGTACGAATATCAGGCAAGTACCAACGCCATATCAGCACTAAAGTACAAGCCAACAGGATGAACACACCACTGCGTGCATTCCCCTTCAACCACCAGTATGGTATCGTCAAAAGCAAATAACCAAAAACAGTCACTCCAGCCAATGGAATAAGAAACCAAGTTCTCATTGAGATAGATATAAGAAAAATGAATAGCATCAGTATCGCCATTATAGCGGATACGGAGGACATGCATATCAGGAAGCTTTTTATATCATCAATGTACATTAATTATTGAATCTTTGACTGAGTAGCGATTAAGAAGCTGCTCGTACATGTCAATGACACAGTGCCCTGCATCCCGCAATGCACGCGAATTAACTAAAGGTCTAGGCAAAATATATGTATAAAAATTGGGCCCCTCTACTGGATTACCGACCACCCATAATGTATTTTGTATTTGCCCTTTAGTGTCTATAGGATGCTGCTGACAGTCAATATCAATACCACCAGGATGATATCCTTGGTTGATAAATGGTCGAATGATGCCCTGAGCAGCGAAATTTTTGATAAAAGGAGACTCATCACGCAACGGAGAAAAACGATCAATCTTGGCCGTGATCAGCACATCTCCATCAACTGAACTGTTTTCATCTTGGAAAACAGACTGAATTTCGAAACGGCTAGTACTAGCATTGAGAACAAGTTTAGGTGAAGGGCCGCCAGCCAAAGTCACGATACCAGCCTCCATCAGAGCCTTCAACTCTTGGTTTCGCTGCATCGGTGGGCCGACAGAAATACGGTTAAAGTTTGGATTAAAATATTCAATAAAGTACTTGTGAGATGAAGACGTTAACCCGCAAAAATCAATTGCTGAACGTAAGATATCACGGACATCTCGTAGCACATCTGTAGCAGCTTTCACTGGGCCATCAACATTACCTGCAGCGGAAGAATGAAGATCGTCCTTCAAATGCTCCATGAAGAATCTTGTATAATCCTTCAGAGAGGCGAATATTTTATTTCGATGAGGATACAGCAACGCTTGAATACACTGCTCGTCTTTGGAAGTAACAACATAGGTTTCAGGGTCTAGCCAGTGCCCCAGCTGCGTACTTCGATAGACATAACACATTTCTTTAAGCAACAGAGGTAAAAGCTGCGTTTCGAAATCCAGCTTCGGAGAACCGTTAGCAATGCTGGACTGTTTCCGCAGATGATGTATTGCATCAAGAGTAAGGAATGATGGTATGTATTGCCCACTACTACCCTTTTGATTAATCCCGCGACTACTAAAAGGCAATGTTTGACGGGAGAATAGAGCTATCTTCGGTTCTTTGCCGCTTGGCATGTAGCGCAATTGTCCAGCATTTTCAGTAAAAGTCCCACCGCGACCGTAAGTCAATTGCGACAAGACATCGTAGCTAGTTAATCCAATTCCCTGCACCAGCACATGAGACTGAGATTGTATAGAGTCTAACTTTTCAATTGGATAAGGATTCGAATAATAATTCAGAAGAGCGTTTTTCATTTGGTGACCAGCCACAAACTGTTGCAGGCTTTCATCATGCGATGAATATATATTCTTACCGTGACCCGTGGTCATATAAACAAAATCTACACTATAATGACAGCCATCTTCCAAAAGAACATCCGTTTTATGATCTTGGTGGATATGGAGATTGATAACCTTTTGTCGGATCTCCTTAATACGAATACCGGAAGGTAAATCTTGCGTGAGCTCTTGGTAAGCCCAAGACAGGTATTCCCCTAACAAACGACGTGATAAATAATCATTTTCTTTGATTTCTCTCCCAACATTATGCTCTGTACGAGAAAAAACACCGTTAATATTACGATAACCTTGTTGAATAGCCCATTGATAGAAATTCGGCCCTTTACGAATAGGCCCGACACCCTTAACTGTATCATCACCAAATAAAGTAATCTGGCAAGCGACAGTGTTAACCAATAAATGATCTGGCTGATGCACACTATGGGTACCGGTTCCCATCTCATTGGGATCAATCAATAAAATATCAATGTTCCCAGAAAATGGATAATGGGAATAAAGTGTGAGCAAGCGTTCGAGAATACTGATCCCACGAGGACCAACGCCCAAAATAGCGACTGTAGAGTGAAGCATTCTGTAATCTCCCCTATTAGAATAATTTGACTTTCACAAAATGTTTCAAAAAGAATGGAATAAATTCTCTGACTTTTTAGTGAAGATTGCGGGTTTATGAAACGCCAACGACCTTTTTACAAAGACAATATTGACAGATTCCAGCAGCAACAAAAAGCGCTACAGCACCACAGATAACGGAAAGCGCAATGGCATATGAACCAGACTGTAAAAAACTCGTCAAGAGAGGTCCTAATATTTGGCCAAAACAGTAAGTTAAGGTAGCCAAGCCTAGCAGATTTATGCCATACGGCGCATATAAACGCTTAGCTAACGGCATAACTAAAGAAGTCGTCCCCATAAAAGTAAATCCAAACCCTATACAGCTGAGAACGATCAGTACAAGAGACTGACTGAATAATGTCAGTAATACGCATCCTCCTTGGATAAGCAAATTGAGCATCAAACAACGTAATACCCCCCACCGATGGGCTCCCCATAACCAAATGAAACAACTAGGAACAATGGCTATTCCGACAAACGACCATAAGTGGTTAGCGAGTAGTGGGAAATTAAATGTTTTCGCCATCAGAGGAAGATATGTCGCGACAATAATATAACCAAACCCAGCAAGCCCATAAATCAGAGCGAGTTCCCACCAAACGATATTTTCGTGTGCCAATGACTCATTAATAGCAAATTGAGACGCATCAACACGACGTGGAAATAAAATAAACAACAAGAGCAACAATACAACAGATATAAAACCAGCTCCAAACCAAATATTTTTCGCGTTCAGCGATTTACTCAAACCAATAATAACATACTCATTACCCAGCAGAATACCAACTCCCACACCTGCATAGAGCGAAGCAATAACCCACAGCTTGTGACTATGCTGCATAACCGTCATAGAACCAAAAATCATCATTGCTGCACTCGCGATACCGGCAGCAAAGCGGATAAAGAAGACCAAGTAAAAGTTTGTTGTTAACGCCATGGCAAAAATAAGTGCACTCGTCACTATAGCTGCACCAAATAGCATGTAGGGAGCACGGGATATATTCCCAACTCTGCAAAACGAAAAAAACATACTCCCAACTAAATAACCGCCATAATTAGCGCTAGCTATATAAGAAAGTTGCTTAAAGGTAAACAATCCTTCATTCAACATAACTGGAAATACCGGCGTATAGAAAAATCGCCCAATCCCCATCCCCAAAATCATAATAATCATACCGAATACAGCGATTTTGAAACAACTCAAATCTTGACGATTATTTTTCCCCCCCATTACTCTAATCCCTTAACTAATAATTCGCTCATCCGCATTCTATCTCATCAACAGTAACACTTATCTCAGAGAATAAAAGCCAATCTAGCCATTTGTTTAGGTAGCCAGAGCAACATATTGAGCGATTATTGTCAACATTACTGGATCAGTTATATGCATTTCATCGTTTTACGCCCTGCTCCATGTATGATCTTCTCCCTACAAAGCTTCTTTTTCAGAAAAATAATGGCTGAAATTAAGCAGCAATAACAACGAGAAAATCAATAAGCACGCCCCAGTTCAGACAAGACAATATCCCCCAAAGCGACAGCTTCATCAGGTATGACTAAAATACCCTCACNAAAGACAAATCACGCCCAAGCCTTTGCGCACGCGCCCATTCTGCTCTTAAATTCTGCTCCGCTCTTTCCAAAACAAAGGAGCCTTCATCCGGTAACAACCAAAAATCAATGGTATTGAAGGGTATAAAGACTACTTTTAATATAGCTTTGTTTTTTATCAGCAGCAGTAAAAAAGTTTGTGTTTTTTACAAAAATTGAAATTTATTCATTTTTTATCGTATATTTTATGTTATCTTCTTTAAATTAATTAAAAGATCATAGAATATTAAACTGATAGGATGCATTTTTCTCAAGTAGCATTTTAGAGAAATGTTGATTTAATCAGTGAAGACAAGCAATGAGCAAAGTTATAATTTGAAAAGACAGTAATAATGTTTTATGATCAATGATCTAAATTAGAGACATGAATTGGGGGAGTTTGATCTTTCTTACAGCACAGTAGCTCAAAAAAACAGTAGATGAAGTTTAAAATTCACCATTACCCATCATAAGATGAAAGCTTTTATCCCACGTTTGATTTTTTTAAACTATTTTCTTGTCCTATCTGTAATATCTAAAGAATATCTTCAAGCACTCATAAGCACTCTTTTAGGGTATCATTTCCATGATCAACGTAACGGTTATCGAGCTTCCATTCAAGATACTGTTTTGCAAAAGGAAATCGTCATTTCAGGATACGGAGGGATTTATGTATTTAGTCACAATGTATCATGCCCCCTTCCTCTTATATCAGAAATTTAATTCTTAATCGTAATGACGTGATTAAAAAGCACCTTGCGAGACAATCTTTTTAATAAATAAAGTAAAGATGAATTCTGAAAAAAAATTTTAGACGTAAAGTGATACGGAGAAACAGTCAGAAAGAAAGGGGGGAATTACAAATGTTGATGACTATAAAAAAAGATATCAAAAAATTACCCAAAACCGATTTATGGATCATTTGTGCTATTTCAGCTGATCAGCAAAGAGAATGGATCAGTAAATGGTGTATAAAAAATAAACAAGCCTCTATAAGTTCTAATTATGTCAATGATCTTGCCGTCCTAGGATCATTTTACAGATCTAGACAAAATGATTGCTATGAAAGCAACAGCCCCACAAGCAACTCCCCTCAAAAGATGACAATCTCATTTATGAGGCTTATGTTGCTCCTCATAATCACTTTAAAATTGCATCATTTGCTCTCATTAATACGCTTTGAAGTCCCATATGGACTAAGGGACCTTTTAAATTTTGGGATGGTTATGGAAGCCTTCTTTCCACTAATCCCTGAATGGGGATATGAAACAGCTACCTTTTCACAGAAAAATATTCTTTTCAATGAAAATTCTTATTGTACAATCTATGAAACAACACAATGAACAGACCTCGCACCCTTGCTCTCACCTATGGATCCTATAACGCTATCCGCATGCTGATCGGCGTTTACCATGCGATTTTTTTAATGTCCATGGGAGTTAGTCTGGCGCAATTAGCTCTGCTTCAGGTTGTCTTTTCCACCACCATCCTGCTACTTGATTTTCCCTGCGCTGTTTTATCTGACAGATATCGGCGTAAATATTCCGTTATGGCTGGGGTCTTTATGACAGGAGTATTTTATCTTCTATGCCTTCAAGCTCCCAATATGACGGCACTTATTATTGCGCAAATTCTCTATGCAGCGGGCATTTGTATCATTGTCAGCGCCATTGACGGATGGATTTACCATTCTCTAGGCGATAAACAGGATCACTTTTCGCATTATGCTCATCTCTACCACCAGGTTAACTCTTTTGGAAGTATTCTCAGTGGGATTGTAGGAATTGGAACGATCTATTACTCTGGACGATATTTTATGGGATATATCATCTCATGCCTCATGATGGGATTTATTTTTTTGATCTTCCTTATTGTTCCTGAAGAAAAGAAAACGACAACTGAAACGTCCAAAACAAAAACAATCTTGCACAATGCCAAGGAAACGCTCTGGATATTTCAAAATACAGTAGGAGGAGCATGGTTTATTTTCCTCATGTGCCTTTTTAGCGCTGGTATTCAGATTATTTATCATTTCTGGCAACCGATAATACTTTCAGGGGGAAAAATTCATCACCTCAACGGTTCGCAAATGCTCGTCTTGATGTGCTGCCATATTGGAGCCTTTTCAGCACAATATTTTTCAAATTTACTGATGTCTAAGTATCATGTTCTTGATAAAAAATATAAGAATTCTATAAAATATTTTTCCTTCTTTTCTGCGCTGATGTGCATAACGCTCTATTTTTCAGTTCATAGCCATCAAACTGCTGCATCAGTCATCGCCTTCTCTTTAATCCATGGATTTATTTGCACTGTACCGATCGGCGCAAAAAGCTTATTTTTCTCAGAACTTAACCAAAAACAAACGCAGCATATTTCCGGTGTTGTTGGTGCTGTCTCTTTTAGCGGAAGAATATTTTCAATTACAGTATTGAGTATTATTTCTTTTCTTCCTGCAAAAGTTTCTCCATCTTACTACCTAATATTACCGACCATTACTTTTTTCATGTGTGGTTTGGTTGTCATGAGATGGATGAAACACTCTCAAAAGTCTCTATGAGAGGAAAACCATAACATTTCACCCACAATGTTTTCTTCTAAAAGAAATCTATAACTTTTTTGAGAGCATTGCCACATCCAACTTTCAATACACAATGCAAATATAAAGCAACACGTTGATTTATAATGATAATATACCAAACGCGAATATTGTAAGATTCTTTCTTTTCAAATCTGCTTTATGGTTGAAACAATCAAAATCATTTGCTTGCACATCATAAGCAAAGAAAGCCGTATAAATAAAAACGATTTAGAAAGAAAAAATGCCTTTTATGAACTCTCATAGTCAAAATCTATAACAACAGGAAGGCAGATATATAAGCAGATATATAATATGCCTCTTTGCATCTTCATAAGTATACAAATGATGTGGCTTTATAAGGCTTTATATGTCTCACAGAAACTTTTGTGTTTTATACCATTTACGAGGCAGCGTCGCAAAATGGGCTTACACACATTGCAAAGATATCTCTTTAAAACAAGCGCATAAATCGGCAACACAAGTATATTTGTGTTTAGAACATGCTTTTTATATGAGAGGCATAATCCCAACGGGATAAACAGAATTCCGATACACAGTCAACTGCTTTTATAACAATAGATGGCGGAGAGGAAGAGATTCGAACTCTCGAGAGCCTTTTGAGCCCTACTCCCTTAGCAGGGGAGCGCCTTCGACCACTCGGCCACCTCTCCAACAGAGAGGCATAAATGGTATCAACAGAAAGTTCAAGACATTTTCGATTTTTTTCCCAAATATCTGAATTTTTTTTCCTTTATTGATCCCATAAGGAGCAAAAGTTAATAAAACAAAAATTGTGTCTTTTTTACCACAGCATCTCGAATAGTACATGTATATATTACAAAAAGGTAATTTCACATTTGAAACTCTAAAAAGATTAGTTATAGCTAAGATAACAAGTGCTGCGTATTTACTTATGTCTTTGTCCTTAATGCGTTAGGCAAATGGTACTCTTTAGAAGAAATTTAACCGGACCTCGGAGATCCCATATGAATATTAAATCCCTCTTTTTAAGCTCTACAGCAGCTTTTTTAGCAATTTCTGGAGCACATGCTGCTTCAACAGTTATCGCCGAACCCGAACCTGTAGAATATATTCGCGTTTGTGATGCCTATGGAAAAGGATATTTTTATATCCCTGGAACAGAAACCTGCATGCGTTTATCAGGAAATGTTCGTACTGATTTTATAGGCGGTGATAATATCGATGCAACAACCGAAACTGAACTAAGAAACAAAAGAAAAACCTATGGCGCAGCATCACGGCTCACCCTTGTTTTTCAAGCAGCTTCTGAAACAGAAATGGGAACACTTCGTTCATATGCAAGAATTTATTCAAACTGGGGTGATGGTAGAGACAACGCTGCTGCAAAGCTTGCCGCGGCTTACATTGAACTGGGTGGTTTTCGCGTAGGTCTTGATGACACAATTTTCAACAGCTGGACTGGTGATTATGGAAATGTTCTCAATGATGACAGCATAGCGCCTGCCGGCACAACACGCACCAATTTTATTTCCTACACCTTTAGTGGTGACTCCGGCTTTTCTGCTATTATCGGCGCTGAATTAGGCAATAATGCAGATTCTCTTCCAGGAATAACAGGATACTACATTGATAAAGATGATAAGCTTGTTTCTATCACTGAGGGCACTCTTCCAAGTAAAGCAATTAAAAATTACACCCCGAATGTGGTTTTGGGTATAAAGTTCATGCAAAAATGGGGTGGTTTTTCAGCAGTTGCAGCATATGATGCTTACTACAAAAAGTGGGCTGGAAAAGTACGTGCAGATTTCAATGTCAACGATCGTTTCAATCTATGGGTAATGGCTGGCTATAAAAATGGACTTGATTACTACACAGTAAATGAAAATGATGAGTTATCACGAAAAAGCACAACAATTTATGCAAACTGGGGTGGTAAATGGGCTGCTTGGGCGGGTGCCACTTACAAGCTTACTCCAAAAGCAAATTTGAATGCTCAAGTTTCTTATAGTGCTGTAAAAACCTTTGCAACTTCTGTAAATATTACATACACGCTGGTTCCAGGATTTGTGATTACACCTGAATTAACCTATGTTTCTTGGAACGATGATCGCGTTGTGACGGATAAAAATAATGATGAAAAACATTTATTCAATAAGAAAAGTGCTTTTCAAGGTATGATCCGTTTACAGCGTTCATTCTAATCCTATTTAAGCTACAGCTTTTAAAAACTGGCAACATGGTTTGCCAGTTTTTATTTTTGAAATCAAATATCATGAATATCTTTTCCTGATACGTATTGTCTTGTCTCTCGAAAAAAAACCGCCTTAGTTTCATAAAACTACTCTTAGAAGATTAACCTGATATGCTTGATAAGAGCACCTCACACGGGCGTTTACACATCACTTCAAACACAATCTCTTCCTTGCCCTTTAAAGCATGAATAACCCCCATTGCTTTATGAGCAAATTGGTCTTTCTTGGTAATTTACTTCTAACCTTTGTTAATTTAGGTCATGATCTTCTCAAATAAATTCTACACTGAACAGATAAAATATTGAAAAAACAAGACATCATTGTGTTTTTGATATGCCTGAATGTGTCTTCTATCAACACTCTAAAACACAACGTTTTATAACACTGCTTCATTAAAAAACTTAATCATTAAGAAACATGCTGTCAAAACGATGCAAACATCCCCTAAAGCAATAAAAGAGAAAAGAGATATATCTTCAAAAAAATGAATTGACCTCTTCCCCTTCTAAAGAATAGCCCCCCTATCAGTAGCAATCTGTAAATGCCCCTATTTTTCTTGAATCTGCATCACTTTGATTTATAATAATAATTTATAATTTTGCATGTTTCAATCAACCAAAACCTTTCACTTGTACACGACAAGCGGAGAGAGCCGTGTGAATAAAAACGAGTAAAGAAAACCCTTTTATGTATCGTTTTCAGTTCCAAGGGTTGTCGTAACATTGAGATCTAACAAAGTGTACGATAATGCTAGGCACTTTTATTAAGCATAAAAATGAGGATACACTTCATAGAGGATTTTAGATTATATTCTCTATGAACGTCGCTGTAAAATATGTGTTGTAATACACATTAAAAGACATTTCTTTAAAACAAGCATGTAAATATACAATACAAATCCATTTTATTTGAAGCCTTTTACCCTGCGTAAGGAACATGTCATCATATACACAACATCTTGGCTTTATGCGTTTTTAAAGGAAGAAAAATATAAGACAAAGAAACAATAAAATTTAATCTCTGCAAATCATAGAGCTTTCAGAGTTATGTTTCCATAAAACGCCTTATACCGTACATGGGATTTTTTACACGATTAATGCCCTTTTTACATAAAGCCAATTGGCAAAAAGCAGCCTTTCCTGATAATAAAAAGGCTTACACGTAATCATAAGCCATATTTTCAATTAAAACGCATTGAATTCACGGAAAATACTTATCAACCAATGCATAAAGAATTGCTGCTGTTTCAACATCTAGAATCCCATCATAATTTTCTTGACGAAAATGAAGTTGAAATGCTCGGATCAAATCTTTGTATCCTGTTTGGGTACACGCAGCAGAAATGTCATATCCATAACATTTTAGCTTCGCCAAAACATCTTCTTTGGGTGGCAAATTCTTAGAGAATTGCTCTTGATAATGACTTTTTAGTTCATCATCATACCATGCTCCTATACCTGCGCTATAAAGTTCTCTCCATGGAAAAGCTGCTCCTGGATCACTTTTTCTTCCAATGGCAATATCACTATGTCCCACCACATCAGTTGGCATAATATCGGGATACCGTTGAAGAATATTCAAGGCAAGTTCCTTAACAGCATCAATTTGTATTGGATTATAAGGAGGAAACATACCCGTCCCATCATGATAAGTCGCTAAATTAACGATTTCAATCCCGATAGATGCATCATTGAGATGACTATGCCCAGCCCATGAACTCACACCCGCATGCCATGCACGCTCATTTTCATCAACCAGATTAAAAATACGCATATCCTTAAAGCCTGCCTCACGATATGTCTGCTCTGAAGGATCAGGAACAAGATAGTGTGCACTAACCTTTTCTCCTGTAAGCGCCATAATCGAGGCTTTAAAATCAATAGCCGTATAATGCATAACGAGAAAATGAACGCGACGACTAAAACTCTTGACAGAACGATAACTGTTGTAATCAATCTGATACATAAAAGCCCTTTCTTTTTTGCTTAAAAAACCACTGCGCATCACAACAGATAGAATACGAACTGTTAAAAAATGCAATAAACTTCCTATCTAGATACTAAGAATTACGACTAAAATTTGTTCATCCAAAATATTGACACTCTTATCAACAATTAAGACAACATTTTTATTTTTCTCCCACACACGCATAAAATGTTTTTAACCACATTAAATATTTTCCCCAAAAAAAATTCCTACAAATGACCAATCAAAAAGAAAACAAAAGCGTAAAATAATCACTCCTTAAATCTTCACATCTTACAGAAAAAATAGTTCTTCCTGTTATCAAATTGAAAAATATCGCCCCTCGTAAGTGAACACCCAACGATCATGCAATCACACAAAAACTTAAAGGAAAAATTTTATGAGCTCTTTACAGCAATTTATTATCAGATAACAGAACGGCACATGTTCGCAATAAACTCTTCACGGACATATTGTTCAATAAAATTTGCAAAGCTTTCCTGTAAATGACACGACTTCTTGTCTTTTCACACCATCGCTTTTTGATTTTCAGAAGAATCTCAATTATCTACAACGCTTGCGGTACATGACGTCTCTGGATTCCTTGTCATCAGCTCCATGAAAGATAACATCTTGATTTATAATCATAATTAATCATTATAAATATTGAATATAGCGAGCCTAATATCGTAAAGTTTTTCTTAATCTTGAATCAATCAAAGTCATTTAATGACACATCAAAAGAAAAATTACCCTATAGACAAAAACCACTGAAGAAAAGGATCAAAGTACTTCTTATAATAGAACGTTCAATAATTTAGGCAATATTTTACATCCCCATAGAGGTTCATTTTTTCTTCTCCATTTTCAAATATCTTTTTAAGACAGCCCAAGCTGCATATTCTTGTAAGACGACACCTAAAAGTGGTCGCGTATAGGGAAAAGTTATACGATCATCACCATAACCTTTCATCCGTATAGTTATGGTGGCATGTCCAAGGCTTTCTGCTTGATTTTCTAATGTCTCCAAAGAAGGCTCTAGGCTCACTTCAACCTCAAGCAGTGGAATATCTTGTTTACCTTTTTCTATGGGCTGAAAATATTTTAAAAGCAGCGGATCATTGCCCAACCAATGAACCTCTGCATGCATCGCTAATTGTTTACAAGCAGTAGTAACTTCTGCCCCAACCAAATAGGGGTGAAAATGATTTTCAAATTCTTCCACGAAATGTTGTTCCAAGAGCGCTTCTGATTGAGCAACCAGTTGCACCAAAACATAGGGGCTTTTCCATAAAAAATGCCGTTCAAAGGGTTCATTTTCAAGATGATCATCAACCCACTGCGCAATAGTACTTTCATCAATTCCAATCAAAGTCCATGCATACTCCGCACGCGATACAGAAGAATATTTCTTCTCATTGTGTTCTAAATAATTCTCTAAAAGCGCAAGAGCCTGTGATGGTGGACCAGGCAAAACAACAAGCGTACTTCCATCGCAAGAGAGATAAAACCCTGGTGCTGTGCCTGTAGGATTATCAAGCACAGTTGCTGTCTCAGGAAACAATGCTTGACGTGCATTACTCTTATCCGCCGTAATCCCTAATCGTTGTAATTGACCCTTTATTGTTTGCCAAACATCTTCATGATGTAGTAAAGGCTGCTTTACAGCTTGAGCAACTCCATCACGTGTTTTATCATCTGATGTTGGTCCCAATCCCCCACTGATAATGATAAGATCTTCTTGTCCAAGACAAGAAACAACAGTCTCACTGATTTGCTGTAATTGATCAGCACAAACAAAATGACGTGTGACTTGAATATTTCTCTTGTTCAAGCTTTGGCTTAAATCTTGTAAGTTCGTATTCAAATATTGTCCTGAAAGGAGTTCATCACCAACGGTAATAATCGCCGCACGACAAACAAAGACAGGATTCATAAGAGAATTGCGAACAGCTTCAGCCATTTGACGGGTAGAGGCGACACCTCCAAGATCATAGGTAACGGTTTTTCCAGCACGAATAACCTGATCAACACTCTCAGACAGTTGTTTTGCTGCATCTTTAAAGCCTAAATGCTCTAAGAGTAAAGCCGTGGTATAAAGCATCGCAGAAGGATTGGCTTTATTTTGTCCAGCAATACGTGGTGTGCTACCACGAACAGGTTCAAAACAAGCAATCTCGCTCCCCACATTCACATGAGATGCAAGCCCCAATCCCCCCATTATACCAGAGCCAAGAGTAGAGAGAATATTGCCAAACATATTTTCAGCAACAATCACACCAAACTGCTCTGGCTTGGTTGCAATCCACAAAGCAACCGCATCAACATTCTGAATATCTGCTTCAATTTCCGGATAGTTTTGCGCAATTTTCTCAAAAATTTCCTGAGCAAACTGCCCACTTTTTCGCAGAACATTGGGCTTATCAGCAAAAGTAACTCGCCTAAAGCTATATTTCCTTGCATAAGAAAAAGCGTATTCAAATAACCGCTCTAAACCAAAGCGTGTCTGCAAACGGACTGTCCACGCAGCTTCCTCAAGCCCATATTTTGTCAAATTTGGATGTTTTAGCCAAACGGCTGTTTCAGGAGAAATACCCCGAAAATCCAATCCAGCATAAAGGCCTTCACTATTTTCTCTGATAACACAAAAATGAAAAGGTTTTCTCGGACCAAAGATGTATCTTACAGGACGTATATTCGCAAACAAACCTAACTTTTGGCGAAGTTGAAGTGCGGGAGAAACATAGACAAGGTTTTTCTCTTTTAAATGCGGAGCAAGTTCTTTTAAAGCCGCTTCTTTTCCTTTACTGGTCACAGCACCAAGTAAAATAGCATCACTCTGAGTAATTTTTTGCCAAGTCGCTTGAGGGATAGGAGCTCCTTCCTGTTTCCAACATTCAAAACCAATATCACCATAAGTCAATTCAATCGGCAATTGGAATTGCTCTAAAACCATCAGCGCAGCATCACAAACCTCTGGTCCTATCCCATCACCAGGTAATACAAGAACTTTCTTTTTCATAGTCCCTCCATCCACTCATCAATGACTGCATCCGTCATAGTAGGATTATCCTCCCACAAACGCGTACCAGCACCAGAGATAATCTTATATTCATGGTTCAGATTATGACTTTGTGTCTGATTATTTACCGTTGCAAGTTGCGACTTTTCTCCCACTAAAGCTAAAAACTTCCCCTTGTACTTAACTAACTCATCTCTAGCATCCATCATCAATAAGAGTTTAAAGCCTCTTGTCATGCGTTCAATTGCCACGCTTTTTTGTTCATCAGGAATCTCCAATAAGGCTCTTTTTTTCATAACGCCAGAAGGATGCATAAAACCATTGAGTATTTCCAAAGCCCCCGATAAATCATTATTTTCTAAGGAGGCAAGAATATCTCCAAGGCGCCGTTGCAAAACCTTATCTGGATAGCCAGGCGCATTCACAGCAAGCACAGCTTGAACATTGGGAAGCTGAGCTGCCAATATTTGTACCAATGTTCCAGCCATAGAAAATCCCACAAGCACTGCGGGCTCTTTAAAATAGCTTTTAAGTTTTTCTGCCATAAAAGATAAAGTGTCTACAGCAGAATAATTGAGAACATGAGAACCCTTAGGAAAAAGAGAAAGCGTATCCAGCAGAGTGACAGGGAATCCTTTTGTTGAACATAGCTTTGTCAATGGAGAACAAAAAACACCACCATCCCAAATTGGCATTACAGGAGAAAGAATAATAATAGGAAGTCCCATTGATCAATTCCTCCCCTTATTTTTAAACATGCATTAGAGCCAGAACTTTTCCTACCCAATATAATGAAAATATGTTGAAACTCTATGCTCATATTCTCCCCTCATAATAATCGATTTTTTAAACTCAAACTAAGCTTGTAACAAATTTTAAACCCACTCAATCCAGCAACTTAATAAAAAAAATTCATCTAATGTACAGGTGCCCCATTTGTGGATAACATGTAAGTTTTATGTAAAAATAACTTGCTGTATTTATACAGCTTTTTTACAGTGAGGGACGCGTAAATAAAAGTTAGGGAATAGGATTTTGCAACACGTCTCTTAATTATTGCGAATCAAGAGTTCTTTTCGGGGTGGTTTTTTAGCAAAACCAGAGGTCCAAAGGGTCGCTATTCTAAGATATCTAACTTTTTGTTATCCATCTTTTAAGATGTGAGAAGCTATTCTCTATGGCGTCCACGCAACGGGAAAAATCTATT
>NZ_JBHIND010000041.1:0-3199 GCF_042194695.1 Bartonella sp. CM86QHHN | reverse complement strand
TCAAGCACTTTTTCTTCTTCTGTTTGAGTGATGTTTATTAATTGTTTGATTTGCGTAAGCACATCATAAGAAACTAACTTCATTTGTACGTTATGGTTTGTTTCATTGATACGTTTTGCTTCATCTTCTTCATAAATACCGGAAAGCCCGAAAGCATAGCGAGCACACTGTATAGTAGCTTTATGGCGCAACATACGTGCGGGGTATTTTTTCCAAGGGTCACTGTGGCCTTGTTCGCATTCTTTGCGATATTCGGTGACTTCGATAGGGTCTTTAATGCCTTTGAGACGAATAGCACATTTGATAGCAATGATATTCCCATCATCATTGAGTTGATCTTGAAAGGTCATGCCATCAAAGTCAGGATTTGATTTGATGATCTTTATCCAACCGTCGATAGAAACAACGGGTATGATGCCGCCGCCTTTTTTAGGGAGAGCATAGATTTCTTTTGTTAAAGGGTTAAGTCCATAAGTATTGGCAACAAAAAGAAAAACGGCAAATTCTGCATCAGTGATGACATTAGCATTTTTATCTCCAATACAAGTTTTTATGATTGTGGTTCGAAATTCTTCAGCAGAAAATCCATATTTTTCTGCCATTTCGTTTAAAAAAGTAGAATTTTTCATCTTGATTTCCTACATTGCGCGCAATTCACCCGTGGCGTGAATCACGCTTGTGTTTAAAAATGGTTGGTTGTTAGAAAGTGCTTATACGCTCTGTCTTTTCCTAGGGATATGTTCGGCTTTTCTACTATAACTAATATGTGTGTTGCCTGAAATACATGTGTTACCACATACAACAGCTTCACCACCAATATGAGCTTTTTCACAAATTTTGGCATTGCCGTGAATTTCGGCTATTCCGTAAACTTGCGCATTATCGAAAATATGTGCATTGGATTCAACACAAGCGTTTCCAAAAACATTAGCATTTCCATAAATACGTGCATTACATGAGATACGTGCTCGTCCAAATACTTGTGCATTCTCATAAATTTGAGCATTACTGCAAACCTTTGCCTTATCCCTAACCCAACAATCGCCCTCATGAGAGAGGTTACCTTCATGCTCTATAAAACCACCAAGATCACCTTTCTTGACCTTTCCAAAGTCTCTCAGTGCACGAATGCGACGAACTGGTCGACGATAGAGGATGTCTATTTCATCAGTAAGTTCGTATTTCTTTTTCATGGTTACTATTTCTCACGTTCTTCGATTATGGTGGAGCCACTAATTTTACAATTTCCAGCAATGTTTACACGACAGCAAATATATGCTTGATTGTAAATTTTAGCATTTCCGTAAACGTGTACACTTTTCCCTATAACAGAATTCCCATAAATCCGCGCATAGTCAAAAACCTTGGCATTATCTCCAACATAAGCACCACCAACTTCGGCATAATCAGAAACTTGTGCATTGCCATAAACGCGTGCATTCCCATAAACCCGCGCATCATCATAAACTTTGGCATTATCGTAAACTTGTGCATTGCCAAAAATCCAACAGTCTCTCTTATGGCTTAAGTTGCTCTCTTTTTCTATAAAACCGCCTAGGTCACCTTTTTTGACATATCCAAAGTCTCTTAATGCTCTAATTCGGTGAAGAGTTCTTCCATCAAACACAGTTTTTTCATCAGTAAATTCGTATTTTTTTTCCATGGTTTATTGCCTCATGCCCGTTGTGATGATTTTATCATTGATGATCTCTGCTTTTCCATGAATAAATGCATCACCACAGATTTTGGCATTTCCCCCAACTTTTGCTCTGATGGAAATCAATGGACTGTCATAGATTTTAGCATTTCCATAAATTTCAGCTTTTCCACTAATAAATGCACCACCGGAAACTTGTGCATTTTCGTAGATTTGTGCACTGGCAAAAACACGAGCATGTCCAAAAATCTGCGCATTACCAAAAATATTAGTTTCTCCGGTAACAGATGCACTACCAAAAACACATGCATTTTCGTAAATATCAGCAATGTTATAAATATAAGCATCACCATAAACCTTGGCTTTGTCATAAACTCTTGCATAACCATCTACACGAGCATTCCCATAAACATGTGCATCATCAAAAACCTTGGCATAACCATAGACTTTTGCATCATCACCTACCCAGCAATTGCCATCATGACTTAGATTGTCTTCTTTCTCGATATAGCCGCCAAGATCACCTTTCTTGACGTCCCCCAAATCTCTCAGTGCACGAATGCGGCGGAGCGTTCTGCGCCCAAACTCAATTGTTTCATCAGTAAATTCGTATTTTTTTTCCATGGTTTAAGTCGCCCTTATCTTAAAACAGTGTCATTTCCAGATACTTTTGTATTTCCGGTTACTTTGGCATTCTCGCAAACTATTGCACCACCAAACACACGGGCATTTCCAGAGATTTTTGCGTGACCGCCAACTTTAGCTTTTTCAGAGACATGTGCTCCATCATAAATTTCGGCACAACCACCAACCTTTGCTTTACCGAAAATACGAGCATTGTCACAAGCGGATGCAACGTGCGAAATTGTAGCGTTGTCGAAAACTTCTGCATTGTCATAAACGCGTGCATGTTCGGAAATTACGGCGTCATGGTATATTCTTGCTTTTCCATAAACCTTGGCATCACCGCAAACTTTTGCATTAACGTAAATGACTGCATCATCGTAAACATGTGCATCATCGTAAACACGTGCATCATCGTAAACACGTGCATCATCGTAAACTTGTGCCTTATCACAAACCGTAGCATTTCCACTAATACAGGCGCCATCAAATATCTTGGCATTATCAAAAATGGTAGCGCTTTCAAGCACCTTGGCATCACCATCTACCCAACAATCATCTTCATGACTTAGGTTGTCTTCTTTCTCGATATAGCCTCCTAGGTTGCCTTTCTCGACATCACCAAAGTTTCTTAAAGCACGTATACGGTGAAGGATTTTGCCATCAACATTGATTGTTTCATCAGTAAGTTCGTATTTTTTTTCCATGGTTTATTTCCCTTAATGCATGTTTTGTTTTTTAATCTCTTGAGACAACACACCAATTCCTTTTGCTGTGATTTTTGCGCAAGGAATGACTTTTTCTATTCCACTTGCGGTTTGAAGTGTAATGGTGGGACAATCCATTAGTCCTTTTTGGATTTTATCCTGATAAGGCAATAAGCGATCCCCGAAAGTGCGTCGATACACCCATCCTTTT
>NZ_JBHIND010000096.1:0-1030 GCF_042194695.1 Bartonella sp. CM86QHHN | reverse complement strand
TTATGGCGGTTTAGACTTTCAAAGCACCAATGCCCTTGATATTCACCATGCGCGGCTACAAGCTGTGACAGATCAGGGTGGGACTGGAGATATTCTCTTTATTGCTCCAAGCGTTATGGTGGATAAGGCAAGCTCTGTTTTAGCAGCCAGAGATTTCGTGATCAAAACGAGGGAGATTCACAATAGTGGTCAATTGGCATCGGGGCAGGATTTAGTNGGCAATGGTGCTTTACAAGTTGATGGGGCTTTGTTGAATGATTTTGGTGCCATTTTAGCAGAGGGTGATTTATCTTTTACCAATGCAGATGGCAGCGGAAAAAGCCTTTCCCTTGTTAACAAAGCGGGCTTTATTCAAGCTGGTGGAAACTTAAATATCCAAACCAACACCCTGAAAAACGAAGCCGATAGCACACCTGTCATCACGGAAAAAACGGAATATAGCGATATTTCTTTCCAAAAACCAGAGGGTTCTGATAGGCTCAGTGATGGGATGTTATATCAAGATGGTCCCAACCTTTGGGGACAAGGGCACGAACATCAAAGTCATACCGGACCTTTTAAAGGGCACGTAAAAATTTTCTTGGATGTTCCTCTTTGGTCGAGCAAAGAAGAAACCTATGGCACCGCAATTTCAAGCGATGGAACAGTCTATAAGGCTTTTACTTGGGAATTTAAGCCTGTCTATGATCAAAAGTCCGTAAAACGCTACCAATGGAATGGTTCTCGGCGGAAGGGAGGATGGTTTGGGTCAATAAACGAAGACTGGTCACATATGACAGAAAAGACTGTCACACAAGCATTTTCGCATAAACCAACTGTTTCGGGGGTAATACAATCTAGTGGCAATCTCATCATTAACGCTGATACCATTGACAACCATTATAGCTCTATGAGAGCAGGAGGAAATGCCGATATCCACGCCAATGTGCTGACCAATTTGGGGGCAACGGCTTATAAAAACACTTATCTTGGTTGTCAGGCTAATACAGACAGTTGTTATGGCTATAAAGCTGATGGAAGCCGCGATGTT
>NZ_JBHIND010000073.1:0-3012 GCF_042194695.1 Bartonella sp. CM86QHHN | reverse complement strand
TTTAAGACGCCTTGCACGAGCGGACAATTGTGCAATAGACACCCCACCCGTTTGATCAATATAAAGAGGGATTGTTTGTAAAGAACGCATTGCGTGAATAATTTTTGCAAATTGCTCTTCTGAGATATTACCACGACGCATATCCGAAGAAGAAACCTTTATTTGTTCGGAAATAATACGAGTTGCAAGCTGTTCTGTTGACATCTCAAGTGAAAAGAAACCAACAATACCCCCTTCATTGGCTTGGCTGTTATCATGACGCTTGCAAGCATTGGCAATATTAAAAGCAATATTGGTCGCCAGTGAGGTCTTCCCCATCCCAGGGCGCCCCGCAAGGATAATCAAATCAGATGCTTGTAATCCCCCCATTTTCTCATCAAGTGTTTTGATATGGGTAGCTATCCCTGAGAGCCTTGAGGAACGCTTTTTCGCTGCACTTGCCATGTTAAGTGCTTTTGCAATGGCTGTATCAAAATTTTCAAACCCACCCCCATATTTTCCCTTTTCTGCCAATTCAAACAACTGATTTTCAACAGTTTCAATTTGTTGTGATGTTGTAAGTTCTACAGAAACATCATAAGCTCTATTCACAACTTGAGTGCCAAGGTTAATTAAAGAGCGTCGGATAAACAGATCATAAATGACACTCCCATAATCTTTAGTATTAATGATTGTTACAGCTTCTTTAGCTAAACGCACCACGTAATTATATACAGTGATGTCACCAATTTTCGCATCATTTTCAACAAAGGGCTTAATAGTAATGGGATCTGCAACTTTTCCATTTTGAATAATTTGTGAAATGATATCAAAAAGCTTTTGATGCAACGGTTCAAAAAAGTGCTCTGCTTTTAAAAAATCAGAAACGCTATCAAGAGCATTATTATTGATAATGATAGCACCCAGCAAAGCTTTCTCTGCTTCAATATTATGGGGTAGTTGACGAAAAGAAGATTGTTCTTCTGTTTGAAAAGAAGGTAATTTAACAGCGTTCATTTTATTCATTATGATTTAAATTGATTTGATAAATGATAATTATAAATCACTGAATCTACAGTGTGAATCCCATTTTTATTTTACTTAACAGCTTGCTTTTTGATACGTTTTGTGCAATAAAGAGACGTTCTTTTATATTTCGGTTATTTCTTTTAATCGTTTATTTAGATCGCTAGCTGTTTTGATAATAAAAGCCGTATCAATTCATTTTGATGCGGTTTTTATGTATTAAGGCTTGCATTTTTACACGTTTTGTGTAATATATTTTAACATTTAAAATGTATAAGTTTCCAGTTGCAAACAAAAGCCGTGTCTTAAAGGACGCGGCTTTTTTTTATTCTATCTTTTAGACGCCACAGCCGCTTTAATCAATTCCTCTACAGTCTTTATCTATCTACAAAAGGATATTAAACCTGTAGAAATCTCTTTTCTTCCTGTAACCCATGCCCCCAAAATAAGTTGCGTATCTCCAAAAACACGCGCCCTGCCACCAATAATTGCCTTTCCATAAGCACGTACATTACCGTAAACCTTCGCAAACCCATTAACACACGCCTCATCACAAATTATTGCATTTTCAAAAACCTTCGCATGCCCCCAAACCATAGCAGCATTATAAACCTTGGCATCATCACCAACCCAGCAATTGCCATCATGTGATAAGTTGTATTCACTTTCAATAAAGCCCCCTAAATCTCCTTTTTTAACACTTCCAAAACTTCTTAAAGCTTTAATGCGATAAAGTGTTCTAACTCTACCATAGAGATGGTCTTTAACTTCTGTAGTTTCATTAGTAAGTTCATATTTTTTGGATACAGTTTTAGTGGTCATAGGTAGCTCCCTAATCTAATATTCAAACAAATTTTTAAATGAAATGGTTATAAGGAGGCGCCCCCGCCGCGCCCGCGCCGTTATTTAAGCTGCTTTTACAATAGCATTTGTTAAAACGCGCTTGGCTTCTGTCGTAACCAATTTGTAGTGATCAAGCTCTTTTTGTAGATCATTTACATACGATAAACGCGCAGCAATCATTCCCAAAACTTTACCAATTCCCTCAGGAGCTTTTAAACTTTCATAAGAAAATAAATCATTATCTCTAGAGAATAAATCATGATTTTTTGATTGGCTTTTTAATTCATAAAAAGCTTTAACAAGCGCCTTTTTAAATGCACGCACCGTGTCATTATTGCGCATATATGTCATGAGCAAAGTTGCTTGTGATTCATTAAGGATGGCAACTTCTCTCTTTTGTATTCCACCCTTGGTTTCAAAGGGTAGCATTTCAAATGCGACCCTTCCAAGTTCTTCAAAGTCTTTAATATTTTGACGAACCAACTGTATAACTGTTTTGTGCTTATTACCTACACCCTCTGCAATTTTCAAAGAAGTTGTGACAGCAATACCAGCATTGTTGATTGTTACTAAATTGTTCATAGGGAACTCCTACATGTTTAAAATTTCTATTGACACTCTAAAAGAGTGCCGGGCGCTAGAAACACGGCATGTAGTCCGTCGTCACGCCTTTCCCATAAGGGTATTGTATAGCGTAACCACACCCGACAAAATCGTTATATGCCAATAATAGCATAAAAATAAAGCCAAATTTTGAAGCAGGAAAAGATTGTTTCGTAATCTATTCGCTACATGTTTAGTGTTTCTAGCACTTAATGATTCGTTTAACAGAATGACCTTTTAAAGTCAATACGTATTTTTTATTTTTTTCACTTTTTTTCATTTTGATACCTACCTAATTGAATACCAAGTGCTTTCTCTAGCTCGTTGTCTATATCATCATAAGTTTTCACTGCTTTAACTGTACGTTTTTTGATTTCCCTATTCACCTCGTCTATCAACGCTTCACAACTCAAAACGCTTTTCGGAATACCACCCCCATATATCCAAGCTTTCACTTGCGCCTTGGTACTGTAATCAACATTCTCAGGCATCTCATGATACTGACCACCGTCAAATTCTTCATATTCTCTTGTACCATCATCATATTCGTAAAGATTGTAA
>NZ_JBHIND010000022.1:0-1454 GCF_042194695.1 Bartonella sp. CM86QHHN | reverse complement strand
GATTGGCTCTGGGAGCTTTGGCAGTTTTGACTTTGCGGGTGTGACTTTCATTAATTACCGGAGTATTCACAACTATAATGTAAGTGCGAAGGCTGGAACAAAGCGCGCTATAGGCATTAAGCCTGATGAATGTCAATTCTTTCCTGTTGATGCGCCTGGTGTCTTCCAAAAAACCTTTGCTCCTGGTGAAAGCTTGGATTTTGCCAACACGGTTGGAAGACCTCTCTACACGATGCTAATCGTCGACCACGACCGTAATGCATGGGTAAAACCGGAGGTCTATAGCTATCCGCTTTACATCTGTACACGCCCTGAAATGCTGTTTAAAGCCGTGATTGGAGCGAAATAACATGCGATGGCACGGGCTGCTAAACCAAATGGTTAAAGATGTGCGCAACACTTTTGGGCAGCCCATCATCTACACGCGAAAGGACAATCAACAATCTTTTCGTATCACAGCGATTTACACCATTAAACATTCGGAATCGGAGGCTGGAGGCAGAATCCCCACCACAATTGCAAGAAAGGAACTTGATCTTTGTATCAATGATATTGGGGGTTTACCACCAAAACCTCAAGATAGTATTGTGGTCCTCTCTCCTGAAAACAACAAAGCCCCCTCTTCTCAAGAGCACTTCGTGATCACAGATGTCCAAGCCTCTGAATCCGGTATGTATAAGCTTATCTTACGAGAGATAAAGTAAAAGCACGCTTATTTATTTTAAAAATATTACGTTCCCACTTGACAATGTGGCGACAATATGAATAATCGAATCAGGTGCCTAAGAAACACCTTAAAACAACAAGCGGATTGGTTGCCGAAATAATCAGTCTTCCGCACATTGTAAAGGCTTTGACTCATTATATGCGTATAGCGTATACTGGTCTTGTCGGGTGTGGTTATGCCATAAAATACCCTTTCGGGGGAAAGCATAACGACGGGCTTGTTGCCGTGTTTCTTAGCACCCGGCACTCTTTTAGAGTGTCATTAAGAAACATCTATCAACAAGGAATTCATTATGAATACTCTTATAGAAATTAGAGAACAGGTTATTGATCAGGAAACTGTTCAAACTGTTAACGCGCGTGATTTACATACGTTTTTAGAAATAAAAGCTCGCTTTAATGATTGGATTAAAAATCGCATTAAAGAATGTAAATTTCAGGAAAATATAAACTTTATAACGCTTACTAAAAATTTAGTAAGCGGTGGAAAGGTAAAAGAATATCACATTACGTTAGACGTGGCTAAACATCTTTCGATGATAGAGCGTAATGATAAAGGGCATGAAGCACGTCAATACTTTATCAAATGTGAACGGCTTTTGAAGCAAGTAGCAACACCACAGATAACTGCATCACAAGTTGACTATTCCAAACCTGAAGCATTGCTGGGAGTCTTGAATCATCTACAAAGCCAAATTGAGCAGAAGGATAACACCATTGCCGAATTA